>JBCBPG010000682.1:0-2933 GCA_039820865.1 Pseudomonadota bacterium | reverse complement strand
CGGTCGAGGCTCTCCTCGATGGTCGCGTTGATGTTGCGCCGGCTGAAGCCCTCGGAGGCCGAGGCGAAGACCGCGACCTCGTCGGCCCCCGCCGCCAGCGCCGCCTCCAGCCCCCGCATGTTGGGCGCCAGCGCGGCATAGGCGACGCCGGGCGCCCGGCGGATCGCGGCCATCACCGCCGCGCCGTCGGCCATCTGCGGCACCGCGCGGGGGGAGACGAAGCTGGCGGCCTCGATCCGGGTGAGCCCGGTGGCCGAGAGCGCATCGACCAGCGCCACCTTGTCGGCCGTGGCGATCGTGGCGGGCTCGTTCTGCAGCCCGTCCCGCGGCCCGACCTCGACGATGGTGAGCCTATCCGTCATCGGCCGGCTCCAGCATTGCGATGACGGCGCCCTCGTCGACCTGGTCGCCGGGGGTGGCGAGGACCTCGGCGATGGTGCCGGCGCGGGGGGCGGCGAGGGCGTGCTCCATCTTCATCGCCTCGATCACGGCGACGGTGGCGCCGGCCTCGATGGTCGCACCGGGCGCGACGGCGACCGACTGGACGCGGCCGGGCAGGGGGGCGGTCACGCGGTCGCCCCCGGTCTCGGCTCGGGTCGCGGCGGCGGGGCGGTGGCGGATCAGCGTCAGCCGCCGGCCGGGGCGCGCAAGGGTGACGCTGTCGCCCGCGCGGTGGAGGTTCACGGTGGCCGCGACGCCCTCGACCTCGACGCGGAGGGCCTCCGGCGTGCCGCCGACGACCAGCCGGGCGGGGCCGAGCGGCGTCTCGCCCTCCACGGCCGGCCCGTCCCGCCAGACGGCGACGTCATGGGCGCTCTCGCCGGCCATCAGGCGCAGGCGCGAGATGCCGGGGCCCCAGGCGCGCCACCCGGTGAAGGGGGCGGGGTCGGGCGCCAGGCCCGCGATGACGGCGGCGGCCAGCACCAGGTCGGCGGGTTCCGGCGCCGGGTCGTCGGTCAGCGCCACGCCCGCGCGGGCGATCAGGCCGGTGTCGAGACGCGCGGCGCGGAAGTCCGGGTGCTCGACCAGGCGCGACAGGAACGCGAGGTTGGTGGTCACGCCCTCGACCGCGCTGTCGGCCAGTGCCGCCGAAAGCCGCTCCAGCGCCGCCGCGCGCGTGGGCCCATGGGCGATGATCTTGGCCAGCATCGGGTCGTAATCGGCCGTCACGGCCTGGCCCTCGACCACGCCCGTGTCGACGCGCAGGCCCGGCCCCGGCCGGGGATCGGTATCGCCCACACGGCAGCCGGCGAGGCGGAGGCCGTCGAGCCGCCCGGTCTGGGGCAGAAAGCCGCGGGCGGGGTCCTCGGCATAGAGGCGGGCCTCGATGGCGTGGCCGTCGCGCGCGATGCTCGCCTGCGCGGGCAGGCGCGCGCCCTCGGCCACCGCGATCTGCCAGGCGACGAGGTCGAGGCCGGTGACGGCCTCGGTCACCGGGTGCTCGACCTGGAGGCGGGTGTTCATCTCCATGAAGAAGAACCCGTCGGCCCGGCCCTCGGCGATGGCGGCGCCGTCGGCGATGAACTCGACCGTGCCGGCGCCGGTATAGTCGACCGCCTCGGCCGCGCGCACCGCCGCCCCGGCGATGGCGGCGCGGAAGGCGGGGGAGAGGCCGGGGGCAGGGGCCTCCTCGATCACCTTCTGATGGCGCCGCTGGGCCGAGCAGTCGCGCTCGAAGAGGTGCAGGCAGGTGCCGTGGGCATCGGCCAGCACCTGCACTTCCACGTGGCGCGGGTTGGCGACGAGTTTCTCGACCAGGAGGTGGCCGTCGCCGAAGCTCGCCTCGGCCTCGGACCGGGCGCGGGCGATGGCCTCGGCCAGCTCGCCCTCGGCATCGACGCGGCGCATGCCCTTGCCGCCGCCGCCCGCCCGCGCCTTGACCAGCACGGGATAGCCGATGGCGGCGGCGGCCCCGGCCAGGGTCGCGATGTCCTGCGCCTCGCCGTGATAGCCGGGCACGACGGGCACGCCGGCCGCCTCCATCAGCCGCTTGGCGCGATCCTTGGCGCCCATGGCGCGGATGGCGTCCGGCGGCGGGCCGATCCAGGCGAGGCCGGCCGCGCTCACCGCCTCGGCAAACGCCGCGTTCTCGGCCAGGAAGCCATAGCCGGGATGGACGGCATCGGCGCCCGCGCGCGCGGCGGCCCCGATCAGGCCCGCGATGTCGAGATAGCCGCCCGGCAGCGCCACGGCCGTGTCCGAGGCCCGCGCATGGGGGGCGGCGGCATCGGCGGGGCTGACGACGGCGACGGTCGCGATGCCGCGGGCGCGCGCCGTGCGGGCGATGCGGCAGGCGATCTCGCCGCGGTTGGCGATGAGGAGACGGCGGATCATGGAGCGGTTATCCGCCGGGGCCGGCCGCTCGGCAAGGCTCGCCGCCCTGTCGGGCGGGCTTGATGCGGGTCATGGGCGCCGGCGGCCGGCCGTGGCGAAGTGGCGGATGTGAACCGATCGAGGGAGGGACCCATGCCATATGCCCATTGCCGACGCGCCAGCACCCTGGCGGCCGCCGTCGCCGCCGCCATCCTCGCCGCCCTGCCGGCGGTCGCCGAGCCCGAGGACCTGCGCTTCAGGGCGGGCGAGCGCGAATACCGTGACGGCTGCGCGGTCTGCCACGGCATGCAGGGCACGGGGAACGGCGCGATCGCGGCGCTGCTCACGGTGCCGCCGCCGGATCTGACGGCGCTGGCGGCCGGCAACGGGGGCGAGTTTCCCTTCGGCCGGGTCTATCGGGTGATCGACGGGCGCGCGCCGGTGGCGGGCCACGGGTCGAGCGAGATGCCGGTCTGGGGCAAGCTCTACCGCGAAGACGCGCTCGATGCCGCCGCGCGCGACCCCTACAGCCCCGATCCCGAGCTGATGCTCGCCGGCCGGATCCTCGTGCTCATGCACTACCTGATGGAGATCCAGGAGGAGTAGCTCACCACCAGCCG
>JBCBPG010000681.1:0-2938 GCA_039820865.1 Pseudomonadota bacterium | reverse complement strand
CTGATTCAGTCTGGCGAAAAGAAAATGCGGCAAACAAAACAAACTGGAGCGCGAGACCTGACGCAGTCAGGTCGCCAAGCGCTCTAGCCGGGGCTGCGCTGGCCGGTGAGCGCGTCGCGCACGGGCTGCCAGGGCTGGATGATGCCGCCCGGCTTCATCGCCGCGGCGATCAGCAGCCCCGCCACCCAGACGCCCAGGACGAAGAGCGCCAGGTTATCCCAGTTGAGACCGGGGTGGCGGTAGAGGTGGCGGAAGAGGTCCGTGTGATAGACCACCCACTCGCTGGCGAACATCAGCAGGTAGGCCACCACGGGCACCAGCCCGATCGCCCAGCTCATCCGCGTGGCCAGCAGCAGCAGCACGCCGTAGATCACCAGGTCGGTGTCGTGCATCGACACCATCACCATCGAGATCGAGAGCGTGATCACCAGCGCCGCGACCGGGGCCGGCAGCGCCATCCAGCGGCCCACCGTGCGGGCCGCGGCGATCCCGCAGGCGGGCGCCACCACGGCCGAGACCAGCGCCAGCAGGGTGGGCGAGGTGTCGTAGCCGGTCGCGAGCCAGACATAGTGGCGCACGCCTGTCATGTGCCGCGCGCCGTTCGACGGGTTCGACGGCACGTAGTTCTCCAGCCCGGCGAAGTACTGGCCGATCGTCTTGAGACCGCCGATCGCCAGCGCCGGCGCGAACATGACTGCCGCGATGCCGGAGAGGATGATGAAGTTCTGGATCGGCCGCGGCCCGAGGAAGAGCAGCGGGATCAGCCCGAGCGTCAGGTTGGGCTTGAGCGAGACCAGCGTGAAGCCGGCGACCATCGCGATGGAGGAGCCGCGCTGGAGCGCATAGGCGATGAGCGCGATGCCGACGAAGATCAGCGGCGCGGTCTGGCCCACGTAGATCACGATCTCGAGCGAGTCGAAGGCGATCAGCAGGCCCGTCATGGCGAGGAAGAGTGCTGGTGCCTTGCCATGGCGCGTCTCGGCCGGCTCGGCCAGGTGGATGATGGCCGCGCCGACGCCCATCGCCGCCAGCAGCCCGAGGCGCCAGAGGATCGCCGCCGGGTGATAGTCGATCAGCGCCATGGGCGTGGCGAACCAGTAGGCGTGCGGCGGGTAGAAGAGGTTGGGATGCTTGTCGTCGGAGCGGGGGAAGCGCGCCTCGAACCCCTCGCCGAACCCGGGGTCGTAGGGTGAGATCCCCTCGAGCCAGAGCGAGCCCGCATACCAGAAGACCCGGAAGTCGATGGTGAAGGTGCTCTCGGGGATGCGCCATGCCGCCCCGCACCAGCCGAACGCGAAGACCGCCAGCGCCAGCAGCATCCAGCGCTCGCGCGCCGCTGCCGAGCCGTCGAAGAGATCGCCCATCACGGTCATACCGCTGCCGGGGCGACGGAACGCTCCCGTCTGCATCAGCCCCGGCTCGCCCATCGCCGTGTCCCCTCGCATCCCGTTTTCGTGTGCCCCACTCACGCCGGGGTGATTAGCAAGGGCCGCACGACTAGTCACGTCCCATGCCGGCAAGCGGCATGGCGGCGCGCGACGGCGTCAGGCGCGGCCGCCGCTGGCCAGGATGGCGGGGGAAATGCCGAGCTTGGCCAACGCGCTCTCCCACTTGCCTTCAGCATCCTCTCCGAAGAGGAGCGCGTCGTCCGCCTCGCAGGCAAGCCAGCCGTTCTCGCGGAACTCGCGCTCGAGCTGCCCCGGGCCCCAGCCGGCATAGCCGAGCGCCACAAGCCGCCGGCGCGGTCCGTCGCCGTTGGCGATCGCGCGCAGGATGTCGAGCGTGCCCGTGAGCGCCACGGCGTCCGAGACGTCGAGGCTGGAGCCCGGGATCCTGACGTCGGCCGAGTGGAGCACGAAGCCGCGTCCGGGCTCGACCGGGCCGCCGAGGCCGAGGCGTTCGCGCCCGGCATCCTCGTCGTCGATCTCGATCTCGAGCTTGCCGAGGAGATCGGCGATGGTCAGGTCCTCGGCCGGGCGGTTGACGACGAGGCCGAGGGCGCCTTCGGCATTGTGCTCGCAGAGATAGACAAGGCTGCGCTGGAAACGGGGATCGGGCATGTCCGGCATCGCGATGAGCAGCCGGCCGCGCAGGAAGTCGGCCTCCGACGTCGCGGCCTCTCCCGCGCCCGCGTCGCCGCCCGCCCCTGCGCTCCCGCCCGCCTCAGCCATCGGCCGCTCCTCCGCTCGCTGTCGAAGTCTGGACCCGTGCAGGCCCGCAGGGCAACCGCTCACGCATTTGCGATGGCGATCCCGGGGGACCGGCAGTATCTGGATGCTATGAGGGGTGTCATGAAATCCATTGCAGCATGCTGCGGCATGGCCGCGCTGGCCTGCGCGCTCGCGGGGCCGGCGGCGGCCCAGCAGATCGTCTCGACGGGCGAGAGCTTTCTCGAGGCGCGCCTGATGATCGGCAAGCAGCGCCCGGACGGCACGCGCGAGGCGGGCCTCGAATTCGTGATGCGCGACGGCTGGAAGACCTACTGGCGCAGCCCGGGCGAGAGCGGGGTACCGCCGCAGCTGGACTGGCGTGCTTCGTCGAACCTGGCGGGGGTTGAGGTCGCCTGGCCGCGGCCGAGCGTCTTCGAGAGCTTCGGCTACACGACGCTCGGCTATGGCGGGCGGGTCGTGCTGCCGCTGGTGCTGGTGCCGGAGGAGGCGGGCCGGCCGATCCACCTGGCCCTTAACGGGATGCTCGGCGTCTGTCGCGAGATCTGCGTCTTCGAGGAGGTCGACCTCGGCGCCGAGATCGCGCCGGACGGTCCCGCGCCCGATCGCGTGGCGATCGGCATCGCCTGGCTGACCGTGCCGCCCAGCGGCGACGAGGCGGGCGTCTCGTTCTCGGCGTGCCGCGTCGCCGGCGCGGGCGAGGCGCGACGGTTCGAGGCGGCGCTGTCGCTGCCCGCGGGCACGCCCGAGCCGATGGTCGTGCTGGAGGG
>JBCBPG010000680.1:0-2941 GCA_039820865.1 Pseudomonadota bacterium | reverse complement strand
CGAGCGGCTGGGGCTGAACGACCCCTTCCCGGTGCAGTACGTCAACTTCCTCTGGGGCGCGATGAACGGCGAGCTTGGCGTCAGCTTCCAGCAGGGCCGCCCGGTCAACGAGCTGATCGCCGAACGCGCGCCCGCCACGCTGGAGCTGGCCGCCGTCTCGGGCGTGATCGCGGTGGTGCTGGGGATCGGCTTCGGCGTGATGACCGCGATCTGGCAGCGCGGGTTCATCCCCAACGCGATCATGACCGGCTCGCTCATCGGCGTGTCGCTGCCAACGTTCCTGATAGGCATCCTGCTGATCAACCTCTTCGCCGTGGAACTCCGATGGCTGCCGTCCAACGGGCGGGGCGAGACGGTGGATCTCGGCTGGTGGAACACGGGGCTGCTCACCGCCTCGGGGCTGCAGGCGCTGATCCTGCCGGCCATCACGCTCGGGCTCTACCAGATGACGCTGATCATGCGGCTCGTGCGCTCCGAGATGCTGGAGGTCATGCGCCAGGACTTCATCCGCTTCGCCCGCGCGCGCGGGTTGCCGGAGCGCACCGTGACCCTCGGCCACGCGCTCAAGAACACGCTGCTGCCGGTGATCACGGTGATCGGCCTCCAGCTCGGCTCGATCATCGCCTTTGCCATCATCACCGAGACGGTGTTCCAGTGGCCGGGCGTGGGGCTTCTCTTCATCAACGCGATCAACTCGGTCGATATCCCCGTGATGGCGGCGTATCTGATGCTGATCTCGGTGATGTTCGTGGCGATCAACCTGGTGGTCGACCTGGTCTATGTCTCGATCGACCCCCGCCTGCGCGTCGACCGCGCGGCGGCACGCTGAGGGAGGGGCCCATGGCCATCGCCGCACGCCTGTCCGAGGCCTGGGACAGCGACATCGCCCATTCCTTCCGGACCAGCCCCGTGGCCATCGTCTCGGCGCTGGTGACGCTGATCCTCTTCGCCGGCGCGCTGTTCGCCCCCCTGATCGCGCCCTACGACCCGTTCGACCCGGCGACGATTAACCTGATGAACGGCCGCACGCCGCCGTTCTCGGCCAACGCCTTCACCGGGGACTACTTCGTTCTCGGCACCGACAACCAGGGCCGCGACATGTTCTCGGCCATCCTGTACGGGCTGAGGATCTCGCTCTTCGTCGGCTTTTCGGCGGTGCTGTTCGCCATGGTGCTGGGCGTCACGCTGGGGCTGATCGCGGGCTATGCCGGCGGCTGGGCCGATACGATCATCATGCGCGTGGCGGACGTGCAGCTGACCTTTCCCTCGATCCTGCTCGCCATGCTGATCTCGGGCGTCGCCCAGGTCTGGGTGCCGCCCGGCAGTCGGGACGAGGCCGCGATCATCGTGCTGATCGTCGCCATCGGGCTCTCGGACTGGGTGCAGTTCGCCCGCGTGGTGCGCGCCAGCGTGCTGGTCGAGCGGTCCAAGGAATACGTCGCGGCCGCCCGGCTGATCGGGCGCGGGCCGTTCTCGATCATGATCCGCCACGTCCTGCCCAACACGCTGTCGCCCGTGCTGGTGATCGCGACCATCGGGCTGGCGCTGGCGATCATCGCCGAGGCGACGCTCAGCTATCTTGGCGTGGGCGTGCCGCCGACCCAGCCCTCGCTCGGCACGCTGGTGCGGGTCGGGCAGGACTTCATGTGGTCCGAGCGCTGGATCCTGATGTCCTCGGGCCTCACGCTCCTGGTCCTCGCCCTCTCGGTCAACCTGCTCGGCGACTGGCTCCGCACCGCGCTCAACCCCCGTCTGAGGTGATCTCCATGACCCTTAAGACCAGCCTCGTGATCGCCGCATCCCTTGCCCTGGCGAGCCTTCCGGCAACGGCCGACGCCCTCCGCGACGCCGCGCGCGCCTATGTGAAGTCGTCGGTGATCCAGGGCACCATGGACGACATGCTGTCGCCCGCGCTGCTCGAACAGCAGATCCGCGAGGCCGCGCCCCGCATGGATGCCGACCTGGTCAAGGAGGCGGGCGAGATCATCCGCGAGGAGATGTCGGCGCTGCGCCCCGCGATCGAGGAGGCGATGATCGACGCCGCCGCCAAGAGCTTCACGCTGGGCGAGCTTCGCGCCCTCTCGGCCTTCATCGCGACGCGCGAGGGCGCCTCGGCCATGGGGAAGATGGCGCCCTACATGCAGAGCGCGATGTCGACGCTCGGCCCCGAGGTCGAGACCACGCGCCGCCGCATCGCCAGCCGCGTCCGCGTGCTGATCGAAGACGCGCGCGAGGAGCGCTGAGCCGTGACCGAACCCGTCCTCGACATCCGCGATCTCGTCGTCGAGATCCCCACCCGGCGGGGCGTGCTGCGCCCGGTCGATGGCGTCTCGCTCTCGATCGGGGCGGGCGAGACGCTGGGCGTCGTGGGCGAGAGCGGGGCCGGCAAGTCGATGATGGGGGCCGCCGTGATCGGGCTGCTCGACGGACGGACGCATGTCGCGGGCGGCGAGGTGCGGCTGAACGGCGAGCGGATCGACGATCTCGGCCCCTCGGCGCTGAGGCGCATCCGCGGCCGGCATATCGGCACCGTCTTCCAGGACCCGCTGACCTCGCTCAACCCGCTGATGCGCGTGGGCGACCAGATCACCGAGACGGTGCGCACGCATCTGCGCCTCGGCCGCCGCGACGCCGAGGCGCGCGCGCTCCAGCTCCTGCGCGATGTCGGCATCCCCGGCGCCGAGACACGGATCGAGAGCTATCCCCACCAGTTCTCGGGCGGCATGCGCCAGCGGGTGGTGATCGCGCTGGCGCTGGCGGCCGAGCCCGCGCTGGTGATCGCCGACGAGCCCACCACCGCGCTCGACGTCAGCGTGCAGGCGCAGATCATCGCGCTCCTGAAACGGCTGGCGCGCGAGCGGGGGACCGCCATCATGCTGATCACCCACGACATGGGCGTGATCGCCGAGGCGGCCGACCGGGTCGCGGTGCTCTATGCAGG
>JBCBPG010000679.1:0-2948 GCA_039820865.1 Pseudomonadota bacterium | reverse complement strand
GTCGCCTCGATCACCTTGGCCATGGTGTAGGTCTTGCCGGTGCCGGTGGCGCCGAGCAGCACCTGCTCGCGGTCGCCCTGGGTCACGCCCTCGGCCAGTTCCTCGATCGCGCCGGGCTGGTCGCCCGCAGGCTCGAAGGGCGTGTGCATGGTCAGCCGGATGCCGCCTTCCAGCTTGTCCTGCCGGCGGGCGTCGAGACCGCGGCGATCGGGCGGCTGGGCGGTCTCGGCCATGGAAGCCTCCGGGTCGGCCTGGGATGTGGGCGCGGTGGCGAGCGGTGCCGCGACACCGGAAAATGGGGGGTCGCGGGCGGGCGGGCAAGGCGGCTCGGGCTCGCGTGTTGCACCTCGCCGGGGCTGCCGGGCGGCTGGCCGGCCGCGACTCGCCACGCTGCGTCGAAGCGGGATCCGGCCACGACGCAGGGGCATCCTGGTCCGGCACCCGTGCGCGATGGCAACGATCGGGCATTGGTGGCTGAATCGGCGAAGATTCTTGTCGTCGAACCTTCAACAAGCGGTCGAAAGCGTTTGTCAGACTCGCGCTGTGCGTGTATCCGGGGTCTGCAAGCAGTTGGCCGCCGCCTCCCCGGTGCGACATCCACCCCACCCTCGCTCCCAGCACCGGGGTCTGGCGTCGGCACATTAATGAGAAGCTGCTGCATCACCCCCAACTAGCGCCAATGGGTGCCCGCATTACGGGCCGGCGCTCCTTTTTTAGTGCACTGCAACTTGGACGCCCGGACCCGGGCCGCGCCGGGTCCGGTAGCGGGACCCGGCCGTGGGACCCGGCAGCGGGACCCGGCCGTGGGGGCGGGTGCGCATGCTTGCGGGGGTGGGACGGCGCTGCGATAATCGCCGCGTCACGGAGGAGAGGTCATGACCGCACGCATTTTCCGTCCTTCCAAGAGCGCGATGAGTTCCGGTGAACGAAACACTAAGGAATGGGTGCTTGAGTTCGAGCCGTCCGAGGCCAAGCGACTCGACCCCCTGATGGGCTGGATCTCGTCCGGCGACACGCAGCGCCAGGTTCACCTGCGCTTCGACACGCGCGACGAGGCCGTTAGCTATGCCCAGCAACACGGGATCGTCCATGTCGTCGAGGAGCCCCAGCCCCGGGCGAAGACGATCCGGCCGATGGGCTATGGCGGCAACTATGCCTACAACCGCCGCCAGGCCTGGACCCACTGACGGCCGCGCCTGCCGGAGCGCGGTCGACCGAGCGCCAGAAGGAGCCGCGCCGTGACCAGCGACCCGAACTCTCCCAGCCGCCAGCGGATCCATCCCGTCATCATGTGTGGCGGCTCCGGCAGCCGCCTCTGGCCCGTCTCGCGCAAGGCGCATCCAAAGCAGTTCGCCGCCCTGCTCGACGGCGGCAGCCTGTTCCAGAAGACGCTGCGCCGGGTGAAGGACGTGGGCTATGCCGCGCCCTGGCTGATGACGGGCACCGATTTCCGCTTTCTGGTGGCCGAGCAGATGTCGGACGAGGGGGTCGATCCCGGGCGCATCGTGATCGAGCCCGAGGGGCGCAACACCGCCCCCGCCATTGCCGCCGCCGCGCTGATGATCGCCGACGCCGACCCGGACGCGCTGCTCCTCGTCCTGCCGTCCGACCACGTGCTGGAGGATGTCGAGGCCTTCCGCGCCGCGGTGGACGCCGCGGCCGAGGCGGCGGCCGGCGGCGCCTTCGTCACCTTCGGCATCACGCCCGACCGGCCGGAGACGGGCTATGGCTATATCGAGCTCGAGGCCCCGGCCGCGGCCGGCGGCGCGCCCGCGGCCCGGCCGTTCCTGCGCTTCGTCGAGAAGCCGGATGCCGCGCGGGCGGCCGAGATGCTCGCCTCGGGCCGCTTCCTCTGGAACTCGGGCATGTTCCTGTTCCCCGCAGCCGCACTGATCGCGGCCTTCGAGGCGGAGGCGCCGCAGGTGCTCGAGGCCTGCCGCAGCGCCGTCGCCGCGGGGCGCGACGACCTCTGCTTCTTCCGCCTCGGCGAGAGCGCCTACCGCGCGAGCCCGGACATCTCGATCGACTATGCGATCATGGAGCGGGTGCAGGGCCAGGTGGTGCCGGTCGAGTGCGGCTGGAACGATCTCGGCTCCTGGGCGACGGTCTGGAGCGAGAGCACCCCGGACGCCAACGGCGTCGCCGTCAGCCAGGGGGCCCTCGCGCTCGACTGCCACGACACGCTGCTCCGCTCGGACGACCCGTCGATGCGGCTGGTGGGCCTCGGCCTCGACGGGATCGTGGCGGTGGCGACGCGCGACGGCGTGCTGGTTGCCGCCAAGGACCGCGCCCAGGACGTCCGCAAGGTGGTCGAGGCGCTCAAGGCGCAGAACGACACGCAGGCGACCGACTTCCCCAAGTGCTACCGTCCCTGGGGCTGGTACGAGACGATCGGCCTCGGCCCCCGCTTCCAGGTCAAGCAGATCGTGGTCAAGCCGGACGGCCAGCTCTCGCTGCAGAGCCACGTGCACCGCTCCGAGCACTGGGTCGTGGTCTCGGGGACGGCGCGTGTCACGGTGGACGATCAGGTCAAGCTGCTGACCGAGAACGAGTCGGTCTATATCCCCCTCGGTGCCGTGCACCGGCTGGAGAACCCCGGCATCGTGCCGCTGCACCTGATCGAGGTACAGTCGGGCGCCTATCTCGGCGAGGACGACATCGTCCGCTACGAGGACGTCTACGCCCGCGCCTGAGCCCCCGGCCGGGCACCTGGCCGAAGATCGGGCGCCGGGGGCCGTTGCGGGCGCGCCGCGTGGCCCCGGTCCCCGTCGACGGCGCCCGCGCCGGTGCCGGTGCTGGTGCTGGTCCCGGTGCCCATGCCTGCGGCCAGGGCCGGCGTGCCGGCCCGCCGCAGGCCCCACGGCAGGCCCCACGGCAGGCCCCACGGCAGGCCCCACGGCAGGCCCCACGGCAGGCCCCACGGCTGGCCCCACGGCAGGCCCCACGGC
>JBCBPG010000678.1:0-2951 GCA_039820865.1 Pseudomonadota bacterium | reverse complement strand
ATGTTCATGCGCGTGGGCCTATCCTGACGCGGATGGGCAGGGCGCCCGTGCTCACGACCGGTTGGAAGGCGCGCTAGAGCACTTTCCAGCCAGACTGACTCAGTCTGGCGACAAGAAAGTGCCGCAAACAAAACAACCTCGAGCGCGAGACCTGACGCAGTCAGGTCGGCAAGCGCTCTAGCGCTCCCAGACAGGTGGCTGGCCGATCTTCTCCAGCAGGAAGTCGATCAGCACGCGCACCTTCGCGGTCAGGACATTGGCCCTGGGATAGACCAGCCAGAGCGCCGAGCGGTCCTCGATCGCATAGTCCGGCAGCACGCGACAGAGCGATCCGGCCGCCAGCTCCGCATGCACGCTCCAGAGCGCGTTCATCGAGATGCCGCCACCGGCCAGGGTGGCGATCTTGAGGCTGGTGCCGTCGTCGCAGATCACCCGCCGCGCGGCGTCCGGCGGGGGGAACAGGCTGGCCGGCCTGTCCGGGCCGGCCGAGAGCCTGCGCGCCGAGGCGTCCCGGAAGGCAAGCGTGCGGTGCGCGGCAAGGTCCTCAGGCCGCTCAGGCGTCCCGTGCCGGCCCAGATAGTCGGGCGAGGCGCAGAGGACCCGGGTATCGTCGGCCAGCTTGCGCGCGCGCAGGCTGCTGTCCTCGAGCGCGGCGTTGCGGAGCGCGAGGTCGAAGCCCCCCTCGATCAGGTCAACCTGCGCGTCCGACAGCCGGAGCTGGAGGCTGACACCGGGATAGCGCTCGATGAACTCAGGGACGACCGGCGCGATGTAGAGCTGCGCGAAGCTGCTCGGCGCCGCAAAGCGGATCGTGCCCGTGACCTCGAGCCGGCCGAAGCCCAGGGCCGCCCTCGCCGCGTCCTCCTGCGCCAGGATCTCGCGCGCGAAGGGCAGGAACTCCGCGCCCGCGAGCGACAGCGAGACCTTGCGCGTCGAGCGGTGCAACAGGTCCGCGCCGAGCTGCCCCTCCAGCTTGGCAAGCCGCGCGCTGGCAACCGCCGGCGCCAGCCCCAGCCGGCGCCCTGCGGCGCTGATGTTCAGCATGTCCGCCGCCATCACGAACAGCCGCACGCCCTCAGTGTCCATGACCGTGCCGCCCGTTGCCGAAACCCACCGCGCCGCCGAGCCTCCGCCGCTCCCGAACCGGCGTCAATCGGCACGGCACGGCGCGCGCGCGTCCGTCCTCCCGATCAGCTGATGTAGGAGGGGCGGCGGTTGGGGTCGTGCAGCGTGTTGGCCCGGCGCAGCCGTTCCTCGATCCGGGCGAAGTCGGCCCTGTCGAAACCGCGGAGCTTGTCCGACCGCTCCGCCACGATGCCCTCGACCAGTTCGTTGGCGTAGCCTTCCGGGATGTGGGGATAGTTGATCGCCACATGGATCGCGATGGTCGTCCGGTCCTCCATGAAGTTCACACCGTTCTTGGCATGCTTGACATTCACGTGCCGGTTCACGCCCGCGATGTTGCGCTGAAGCCCGCCGATCAGCCGGTTGTCGCCGATCGTCGCCGGCATCGAGGCGCCCTCGCCGTCGAGGTTGAGGAGCGCGTTCGGGCGGCTGTCGCCCAGCGTCTGGTAATGCGCCGCCGCCTTCACCCGCTGGGTGAACAGGTAGTAGAGGTGCTCGAGCCGATCGAGCTGCGTCTTGGACAGCTTGGCCCGCTCCGCCCGCGAGGCGGTGCAGTAGTAGGCGACGTAGTAGTCATGGCGCTTGGCCCAGAGCTGGGCCGCGTTCGTGCACATGGTACTGAATCTATGGTTGGTCAGGTCGAGAAGCGCGGGGCACTCGGCCAGGATCAGGCCCTGCAGCGTGGGGTCGGCGCAGGCCTGCCGCGCCAGGTCGTAATCGGCGTCGAGAAAGTTGTGCTTGACGCCACGCCCGATCTGGGAGGCGGCCGAGCCGACGATCTCGAGCCCGCGCTTCTTGCCCGTGCCCGTGAGCTGGACGCCGACGACATGGCTCCACGAGCCTTCGCCATAGCGCTGGTCGACGTCGTAGATCGGCTCGAGCCGGTCGACGAGCGACTTGGGCAGAAAGCCCGAATGCGAGCCCTTGGCGGCAGTGCCGAACTGGCCCATGGCGTAGACGACGTAGCGGACATCGAGCGTCTGCGCGCCATGCCCCGGCTTGGTGTAGGTCAGGCGCACGCGCTCATTGCCGGAGGAACCGGTGATCGCGAGCGTCAGCGACTTGTCGTCGAAGCGCTCGACACAGCCGTTGGCGCCGCGGTCGTTGCCGGCCTCGGCCGCGCTGAAGGTCGAGGGGATACCAGCCTGCGACACGTCCCAGGTCAGCGCCGTCCCGGGCGTGTCGTCCGGGCGCAGCATCCAGTAGACGTCCTGGCGGCGGAAGTTGCGGGTTGCGGCCTCCATGATCGCGTCGGTGCCGGCATTGGCGCCGAAGACCGCAATCTTGCGCGTGCCCATGCCGTTATAGCCGAGACAGCGCTGGAACGCGTCGAGGTCCATCACCAGGTGCGGATGCGTCCGGTGGAGCTGGCCGACGAAGCCCGGCACCTGGTGGTATTCGCGCCGGTTCTCCTCGATCCCGGCGCCGGCGGCGACCACGACCTTGCGGGCATAGATGTAGCGTTGGGGATCGGCGGTCACGATCTGGAAATAGCCGACACGGTCGTTCTCAAAGACCTCCTCGACCGTGGCATCCAGCACGTTGTCGTTGGTGTAGTACTTGATCAGCGCGTCGGCCGTGCCGCCGAAGCCGAGCCTGTCGACGGGCACCTGGTCGCGCAGCGCGAGGTTGCCGAGGCCGAAGTTCACCAGCTGCAGCGCCTGGTTGATGTTCTTGGTGTAGTGCGCCGGGTGGTGGCCGCGGGCGCCGTTCCAGGGATTGTCCTTGCCGATCGCGATGATCTTCATGGAGCGCGCACCGGTCAGCGTGCGCAGGTACATCGCGGCCGAGGTGCCGCGCCCGATGATGGCGATGTCGAGAACCAT
>JBCBPG010000677.1:0-2957 GCA_039820865.1 Pseudomonadota bacterium | reverse complement strand
GGCGCGCGGCTGGGTCTAACAGGCGCGCATGAGCGAGCCCGAGGGGCGTCTGCCGCCCTTGCCCGACCGCGAGTCCGATGCTGTCGACCGCGCGGCGTCCGCTGCCCCCGCGGCCGGTGGCGCCGTGCCCGCCGTGGCCCGGCCGCTGGCGCGGCGCGAGGTGCGGATCGCGGGGACGCGCCATGCGATCGCGCCCTTTGCCGCGACGATCGGGGTGGGGCTGGCGGGGGCGCTGGTGGCGCGCGAGATCGGAACGCCGCTGCCCTGGATGTTCGGCGCGCTGGTCGCCACCGCGACCAGTGCGATCGCGGGGCTGCGGGTCGCGGGCCTGCCGCTGACCTTCCCGCAGGGGATGCGCTTCCTGCTGGTGCCGCTGGTGGGCGTGGCGATCGGCGGGCAGGTCTCGCCCGACCTGATCGACCGGCTGCCGGGCTGGTGGATCACGCTGGCCGCGCTGGCGCTGTTCCTGCCGGTGATCCACCTGCTCGGCTATCTCGTCTATGCCCGCCTCGCCGGCTATGACCGGGTCACGGCGCTCTATGCCGCGATGCCCGGCGGGCTGATCGAGGCCGTGTCGATGGGCGAGGCCGCGGGCGGGCACGGGGCCACGCTGACGCTGCTCCAGTTCGCGCGCCTGATCCTCTGCATCCTGATGGTGCCGCTGGCGATCACTGCCTACGAGGGCCATGTGGTGGGCAGCGCCGCCGGGCTCGACATCGGGACCGACCTCGCGGGGCTGACGCTGGCGGACGCGGTGCTGCTGGGGGGCGCGGCGGTCGTCGGCTATTTCGGCGCGCGGCGGATCGGGATGCCGGCGGCGGTGATCACGGGGCCGATCCTGGTCTCGGCGGCGATCCACCTCGCGGGCCTGACCGAGGCGCATCCCCCCGGTTTCCTGATCGCGCTCACTCAGCTGGTGGTCGGCACCGCGCTTGGCACCCGCTTTGTCGGCATTGCGCGGGGCGCGGCGCTGAAGGGGCTCGGCTGGGCTGCCCTCACCGTGGGCCTGGCGCTCCTCACCGCGCTGCTCGCCGGCCTCGCGCTGACGGGGGCGACGGCCGAGGGGGTCGAGGCCGTGATCCTCGCCTTCGCCCCCGGCGGCGTGACCGAGATGGCGCTGGTCGCGCTCTCGCTCGAGCTCTCGGTCGTCTTCGTCACCGCGCACCACGTGGCGCGCATCCTCTACATCGTCTTCTACGTCCGCCCCGTGCACGCCTGGCTGAGACGCCATCGCGGCTGGCCCTAGGGGCGCCAGAGCAGTTTCCGACCGAACGAAAACGCCTCGCTCTCGCCCCCTCCCGCGTTATCGTTGCCGCGATCCCGTTACCATTCAGCGAACGCTGCTGCACGCACGGACGCAACGGGATGTTTATCCGCGCGGGCCTATACTGACGCGGGAGGGCAGGGCGCTTGTGCGCATGTCAGGTTGAAATGCGCGCTAGAGGCGGAAGTGGCCCTCGCGCCCGTCGACCGGGATCCGGCCCGGCGGGGTTTCGGAGCGGAGGACGGCGCGTATGTCGTCGATCACCGCGCTCGATTGCAGGTAGTGGCGGTGGCGCTGCGGGTCGGGGACGCGGTCGAACTCGACGCCCGCGCAGTCGACCGCCGCGATCCGGCAGCCGTTGACCTCGACGCCCGGGTAGGGGACCGGCCCCTTCTGGCCCAGCCGGTCGCGATGGACGGTGTCGCTGAGGCGGAGCAGCTTGTCGCCGCGGTCGTGGTAGACGACGATGTCGTCGGTCAGCCGCGTCAGGTCGCGCATCTTGTCGGCGTTGTCGAGCGTGTCCTCGTCGTCGTCGGCATGGGCCAGGATCACCGTGTCAAAGAGCCGGATGCGCCGGAACGCGGGGTTGGCGAAGATCGCCTCGACCGCCATGCGCAGCGCGAAGTTGCCGAGGCTGTGCGCCAGCAGATGCACCCGCTGACCGCAGCCCTCCTCGATCTGCCGCTTGGCGAGATACGAGACCAGCCGACCGAAGGCGCGCGCCATGGCGATCCCGCTCAGCCGCGCGTCGTCGCGGTCGGCGAAGTAGTTGGACGGGTCCGAGGCGCCGTTGGTCGGGTAGCTGAAGAAGAACGGGCAGTAGGGCCGGTCGGTGTCCGAGTAGAGCTCGGTCATCAGCGCCAGTGTCTCGGCGGCGGAGGCGAAACTGTTCGCGGCACCGTGGATGAAGACCAGGATGTCCGAGGTCTCGCCACTCAGCCCCGCGGCGCGCATCGCCTCGAACCCGGTCTCCGAGCCGAGCAGCGTCCACTCGCGCTCGGCCCGCGCGTTCTCCGGCGCGCGGCGGCTCCGCTCGGGATAGGGCCTGGCCTCACCCAGCGTCCACACACCGCCCTGCCTGATGACCTGCGCCTCGCCCACGCGGAAGAGCCGCGGGTCGCCGTCGCCGAAATCGTTCCCGAACGCGCCGCTGCGATAGTTCCGGTTGGTCGCAAAATAGGTGGTGAGTTCGTCGGGGAAGGTCGTCACGGCGGTCTCCTCTCGAAATGAACGGCCGGCCCCCGGTGCTCCCACACCCAGGGCCTGCCTGTCTCAATTCGGGAAGGCTACGCCCTCGCGCCGCGCCTGGCCACCGCTGATCGCCGCCGCCTCAGCCCCGGCGACGGCCGGCCAGTGCCAGCGCGCCCATGCCGGCCAGGATCAGTGGCAGGCCGGCGGGCAGGGGCACGGCGGCAAAGGGGCTCTTCTCCTGCACCAGCTCGGCATAGCGGACATCAGGCTGCGAGAAGCCGTAGAAGCCGAACGACCCCTCCGGGAAGCGCGCCAGGCCCACGTCGCCCGGCCGGATGTCGATCTCGACCTGGCCGTCGATCTGCAGCTGGATGCGCGCGCGGGTATAGTCGAGCACGAAGCTGTACTCGGTCTGGTCGGCCCAGCCGGTATTGGCGAAGTTCGCGCCCGGCGCGTTCGAGCGGGTGACGAAGGCGACATCGCCCGTATGCGTCCAGGCGTC
>JBCBPG010000676.1:0-2961 GCA_039820865.1 Pseudomonadota bacterium | reverse complement strand
TGAGGGTGGACAGGATCGCGAGACCGCCGGGGGCGAGGAGGCCCGCGATCTCGGCGACGAAGCCGGGCTGGTCGGGGACGTGCTCGATGACCTCCATCGCAAGGACGACGTCGAAACGTCGCCCCTCGCCCGCCAGGTCCGCCGCGATGCCGGTGCGGTAGTCGATGGCGAGACCCTGCGCCTCGGCATGCAGGCGCGCGACGGGGGCCGAGGCAGGGGCCGCGTCGATGCCGGTGACACGCGCGCCGAGGCGGGCCATCGGCTCGCTCATCAGCCCGCCGCCGCAGCCGATATCGAGCACCTCAAGGCCCTGAAAGGCATGGCGTTTGCGGGTATCGCGCCCGTGCTGCGCGGCGATGTGGTCGACGGCATGGGCGAGCCGGCAGGGGTTCATCGCGTGCAGCGGCGCATGGGGCCCGCGGGGGTTCCACCACTCGGCCGCCATCGCCTCGAACTTGGCGACCTCGCCCGGGTCGATGGCCGCATCGGCGGAGGTGGGGGCTTCGGTCACGGGTGGCCTCGCTTGCATGACGCGTCAGCTTCACATAGTCGGAATTGTCCGGCGGCTCCATGCGGCGGGGACGATGCGCATCGTCGCGCACGGAGCCGCTCGCAGGCCGCGGAGAGGGGGGTTGGTGAACGTTCGCTCGCGCAGCACCACGGAGCCGCGGCTGTTCCCGCTCGCCGAACCCCATACCCGTTTCCATCTCGCGGTGGGCCAGGGCCACGAGCTCTATGTCGAGGTCTCGGGGCTGCGCGAGGGGCCGACGGTCGTGGTCCTGCACGGGGGGCCGGGCTCGGGCTCCTCGCCCTTCATGCGCCGCTTCTTCGACCCCAAGCGCTATCGCATCGTGCTGTTCGACCAGCGCGGCTGCGGGCGGTCGCGGCCGCTGGGGGCGCTGGAGGACAACACGACCTGGGACCTGGTCGCGGATGTCGAGCGGCTGCGCGACGCGCTCTCGATCGAGAGCTGGCAGGTATTCGGCGGCTCCTGGGGCTCGACGCTGGCGCTGCTCTATGCACAGGCCTATCCGGAACGGGTAACGGGCCTGATCCTGCGCGGTGTCTTCACGCTGACGCGGGCCGAACTGAACTGGTTCTACAATGGTGGCGCGGGGCGTTTCTTCCCCGAGGCCTGGGCAGACTTTATCGCGCCGATCCCGGAACATGAGCGCGGCGACATGATTTCGGCCTATCACCGGCGGCTGACCGAGACGGACGAGGCCGAGCAGGTGCGCTTTGCCCGCCCCTGGGTGCGCTGGGAGAGCGCGACGGCGGCGCTGCGGCCGATGCCGTCGACCTTTGTCGAGGCGACCTATGCGCGGTCCTTCGCCCGGATCGAGAGCCACTTCTTCGTCAATGGCGGCTGGCTGGAGCGCGACGACCAGATCCTGGCCTCGATGGACCGGATCGCGGCGATCCCCGGCGTCATCGTGCAGGGGCGCTATGACATGATCTGCCCGCCGGCGACCGCCGCGGCGCTGGCCGAGGTCTGGCCGGCGGCGCGGCTGCGCCTGGTCGACGATGCGGGGCATGCGCTGTCCGAACCCTCGATCGCGGCCGAGCTGCTGCGCGCGACCGACCAGATGGCGGGCTGAAGGCGGGGTTTCGGGCCCGGCCGCGGAGACGGCATGGGCGCGGATTCCCGTCGGGCCGTGATGCCGGCTTTCAGGGCCCGCGATGCGTGGCGACTGCCCGACCGGTTTTTGCCGTGAAACCAGGGGGTTGGTGGCGGTTTCCGGCATGACGACAATCAATCCGGAATCCCCGATTCGAGCTTTTCCGCGATTTTCGCCGTCCGCGCACCAACTGTGTCGCAGGTCACAGGCATGGCCGCACGCCCGGGGCATCTGTTTCAATGCGGGACGGGGCACGAGGGCGCCGGACGGCGGCGCGGCCGATTGACGGTGCGCGCCGTCACCAGGGTGACACAGGGGTGGCAGGATGGCAGTTCAGGGTGACCGGCGGTTTCGTCGTCGTGACGGCGGCGACCATGGCGATGCGACGATCGGGGCGACGATCGGGGCGACGATCGAGACGGGGCGCGACCCGCGTGCCGCCGCGATGCGCGAGGCGATGGCGGCGATCCGCGGCAAGGCCGGCCAGGCCGTGCGCCTGCGCGCCGGCGGTGCGGTGGGGCTGCGGCCGGCGATCCGCGCGTGAGCGGCGCCCGACCTCAGCCCGGGGGATCAGTCCTCGGGCGGGGTCAGATCGCGGCGCACGACGTCCTGCGCCAGCATCGCCCGGGTCTCGTCCATCCGGTCGAAGCTGGGGTCGAGCACGAAGGTCAGCGCCGGCGTCGTCTTGGTGGCCAGCGACCGGCCGACGAGCTGGCGCAGGCGCCCGCGCGCGGTGGCGAGCGCCTCGATCGCCTGTTCGGATCCCCGCCCGCCGAGCGGCATGACATAGACGGTCCCCTGGCGCAGGTCGGGGCTGACGCGCACCTCCGAGACGGTGATCGAGAAGCCCTCGAGCGCGGGCTCGTGGTGCTCGCCCCGCATCAGGATGTCGGCCAGCGCGCGGCGCACGGTCTCGCCCACGCGCAGCTGGCGCTGCGTCGGTCCCGCACGTCCCTGTCCTGGCTTTGCCACCCTGGCCACTCCTTCGATCCGGAGCGGCTAGGTAGGACGGATCGCGGCCGGGTGGAAGGGGTCGCGCCACCGACTGCCGGTTTGCGTTTCCGCCCGCCGGTGTATTCTTGATGATAAAATCTTTCATCACAACAAAATCTGTAAATCCCAATATTCATGGGCGTGAAATACCGCTCCTTCCAATTCATGGTGCGTGTCATGAACCTGCGGTTAGGTAATCCTCCCTGTTGCGCCCGCAGCTTTGGAGGCGCGGGCCGTGATTATACTCAATCTGGCGGGCGGCGGCGCAGATCGGTGCGGGGGTTTTCGTCGGATCAGGGCGGGGCGATCACGCCGCTGATGCTCTCGATCTTCCTCGGCCTGGTCCTCG
>JBCBPG010000675.1:0-2969 GCA_039820865.1 Pseudomonadota bacterium | reverse complement strand
CGAGGGCGCGCAGCCGCAGCGCCAGCGGGCTCTCGGGCCGGGCGACATCGCGGATCAGGTGATAGCGCGTCATGGTGATCGGCGGCATCGCCAGGCGCACCATCGGCGCTGCGGCCGAGGCAGCGAGCAGCGCCGCCACCTCCCGCGGCACCGGCGCCACGGCATCGGAACTCTCCAGGTAGGCGAGCGTCACGATCAGCGAGGCGGTGTCGACGATGTCCTCGGGCGGGGCGACGGCCTCGGCGAGGAAGGCCTGCTCCACGGCCTCGCGGACCGGCATCCCGCGCGACTGCAGCACCCAGGGGTAGCCCGCCAGCCGCGCCAGCGTCAGGTCCCGCGCCCCGGCCAGCGGATGGCCGCCGCGCACCAGGATCTCCAGCACCTCCGCCTCGCCGCGCTGGATCTCGAAGCGCGCCCGGTCCTGGCCCGGCGGCACGCGGCAGAGCGCAAAGTCGTACTCCCCCGTCACCAGCCCCGCGATCAGCTCGACGCTGGGGGCGACGTCGACGCGGATCTCGGCGCGCGGTGTCTCGGCCTTGAGCGACCGGATAGCGGGCACGAGATAGGCCACCGCCGCCCCCGTCACCGCGCCGACGCGCACCGATCCCGCGCGCCCCGAGCGGAAGGCGGCGACCTCCTTGGCCGTCTCCTCGACGCCGGCCACCAGCGCGCCGGCATGGCGCACCAGCACCTCGCCCAGCGGCGTCGGCGTCATGCCGCGCGGTCCCCGCTCGAACACCGTCTCGCCGAGGCTGCGCTCGATCTCGGACAGCGAGCGCGAGGCGGCGGGCTGGCTGAGGCCGAGCCGCGTGGCCGCGTGGCTGAGCTGCCCGCAGGCCGCGATCGCGTGGATCAGGCGGTAATGTCTCAGCTGGAGACGGTTCAGCGCACCCTGCATCGCCACTCCATAACATATCGGTCATACAAGACTAGAGAAATAGCATTTGAATGTTATGCCAAGCTTGCCTTAACTGCCATCATGCGGATCGAGTTTTCGATCGGCGGAGAGACAAGGCTGGACCGGCCCCCAAGGGCACGGCCGTACCGGGAGGAAATCATGAGCAAACTGACCGCGGGGCTCGCTGCCCTGGCGCTCGGCATCGGTCTTCTGTCCGTGCCCGCCGCCACGCCCGCCAGCGCCCAGGACAAGGGCCTGATCGGCATCGCCATGCCCACCAAGTCGTCCGCGCGCTGGATCTCGGACGGCGAGAGCATGGTCGAGCAGTTCGAGGCCGCCGGCTACGAGACCATCCTCCAGTACGCCGAGGACGACATTCCCAACCAGCTCGCCCAGATCGAGAACATGATCACCCGGGGCGTCAACGTGCTGGTGATTGCCGCCATCGACGGCACCACGCTGTCGAACGCGCTGGAGAACGCGCATTTCGCCGACATCAAGACCATCGCCTATGACCGGCTGATCCGCGACAGCGAGTATGTCGACTACTACGCCACCTTCGACAACTTCCAGGTCGGCGTGCTGCAGGCCGAGAGCCTGGTGCAGGGCCTCGAGGCCCGCTTCCCGGACGAGAAGCCCTGGAACGTCGAGCTCTTCGGCGGCTCGCCCGACGACAACAACGCCTATTTCTTCTACGACGGCGCGATGAGCGTGCTGCAGCCGATGATCGATGCCGGCGACGTGGCCGTCGTCTCGGGGCAGATGGGCATGGACACGGTCGGCACGCTGCGCTGGGACGGCGCGGTGGCGCAGGCGCGGATGGATAACATCCTCTCGGCCCACTACACGGATCTGCGCCTGCACGGGGCGCTCGCGCCCTATGACGGCCTCTCGATCGGCATCCTCTCCTCGCTCAAGGGCGTGGGCTATGGCTCGGGCGACCTGGCGATGCCCATCGTCACCGGCCAGGACGCCGAGCTGCAGTCGATCAAGTCGATCATCGCGGGCGAGCAGTACTCGACCGTGTTCAAGGACACCCGCGAACTGGCCCGCGTCACCGTCGGCATGGTCGAGGCGCTGCTGCAGGGGGGCGAGCCCGAGATCAACGACACCACGACCTATGACAACGGCATCAAGGTCGTGCCGTCCTTCCTGCTGAAGCCGGTCCCGGTCGACGTCTCCAACTACGAGGCGATCGTGATCGAGAGCGGCTACCACCCGCGCGAGGCGCTCTGACCCGGGCGTAGTGCCGGCTCAGCCGACCTCCTCCCCGGCCCTCCTCCTGGAAGGAGGAGGGGGCGCAAGGGGCGGGACAGGCGCCTCCCTCGGGGCCGGGCGCCGGTCCCGCCGCGGGCGCCCCCCTCTCCCCGGGGAGAGGGGCCGGGGGAGAGGGGCCGGGGAGCGGGCCCTTTGAGAGGGCCGGCGAGCGGGCAGGGCAGAGGGATCCGGGGAGAGGGCAGGGCGGCCGACCCGTCGGTCGGGAGGACCGAGATGCAGACGCTCCTCGAGATGCGCGCGATCACCAAGACCTTCCCGGGCGTGAAGGCGCTCGACGAGGTCAGCCTCAGCGTGGCGGAAGGCGAGATCCACGCGCTGGTCGGCGAGAACGGCGCCGGCAAGTCGACGCTGATGAAGGTGCTCTCGGGCGTCTACCCCCACGGCTCCTACGAGGGCGAGATCCGCTACGCCGGCAGCCCCGCCGCCTTCGCCTCGATCAACGACAGCGAGCGTCAGGGCATCATCATCATCCACCAGGAGCTGGCGCTCGTGCCGCTGCTGTCGATCGCCGAGAACCTCTTCCTCGGCAACGAATGCGCCCGCGCCGGCGTCATCTCGTGGCAGGAGACCTTCCGTCGGACCGAGGGGCTGCTGCGCAAGGTCGGCCTCTCCGAGGCGCCCGGCACGCTGGTCGAACGCCTCGGCGTCGGCAAGCAGCAGCTGGTCGAGATCGCCAAGGCGCTGTCGAAGGACGTGCGCCTGCTGATCCTCGACGAGCCGACGGCGGCGCTCAGCGAGAGCGACAGCCAGGCGCTTCTCGACCTGCTCCTGGGTCTTGAGTTCCAGGAGCAGG
>JBCBPG010000674.1:0-2969 GCA_039820865.1 Pseudomonadota bacterium | reverse complement strand
CGCCTCGGCCAGCCCGCCGCGCTGTTCACCGGCATCTCGACCGATCCGCTGGCGAGCGCCTCGCCGCGGCGCTGGTGCGCGAGGGGGTCGGCACGGCGCATCTCCAGCGCTCGGCCCGGCCGACCACGCTTTCCGTCGTCACCCTCGCGGACGACGGCCAGCCGAACTATGCCTTCTACGGCCATGGCGCGGCCGATCGCGAGATCGGGGCCGATGCGCTGCCGGCGCTGGGGCGCGAGGTCTGGGGCCTGCATGCCGGGTCCTACTCGCTGGTGGCCGAGCCGGTCGGATCGACGCTGCTCACCCTCTTCGAACGCGAGGCAGGGCGCCGGCTGCTGACGCTCGACCCGAACGTGCGGCTCAATGTCGAGCCCGATCCCGCCGTCTGGCGCGCGCGGCTGGAGCGGTTCCTGCCGAAGGTGGACGTGGTCAAGGTGAGCGACGAGGATCTGGGCCTGCTCTACCCCGGCCGCGCGACGGAGGAGGTGGCGGCGGCCTGGCACGCCGCCGGCCCCGCCGTCGTGATCGTCACGCTGGGCGCCGGCGGCGCGCGGGTGCTGGCCGGCAGCGGGACGGCCGCGATACCCGGGCAAGCGGTCAACGTGGTAGACACCGTCGGCGCAGGCGATACTTTCCAGGCGGCGTTCATCGCCGGCCTGGCGGAATGCGGCATCCGCTCGCGCGGTGCGCTCGATGCCCTGCCGGCCGGACGCCTCGCCGGTCTCGTGCGCTTCGCCGTCGAGGCTGCCGCCCTCACCTGCACCCGCCGCGGCGCCGACCTGCCGCGCCGGGCGGAATTGCCCTTCCTCGAGACGGAGGCCTCCTGATGGTCGCACAGGTCGTCCCGGTCGACCCCTTCGACCTCGTCGTCTTCGGCGCCACCGGCGATCTCGCCCGGCGCAAGCTGATCCCGGCGCTGTTCCATCGCCTCAAGGACGGGCAGATGCCCGAGGGCGCGCGCGTCCTGGGCGCGGCCCGCAGCGAGATGGAGGCCGAGGGCTTCCGCCGCCTCGCCGACGAGGCGCTGGCCGAGTTCGGGGGCGAGGATGCCAAGGACCTCGAGGCGCGCGACCGGTTCCTGGCGACGCTCGACTATGTGCGCGTCGATGCGATGTCGAACGACGGCTGGAAGCACCTGGCCGCCGCCCTGCCGGACAGCGACCGGGTGCGCGCCTTCTACCTCTCGGTCGCGCCCCGTTTCTTCGGCCCCGTGGCCGAGCGGGTGCATGGCGCGGGCCTCGGCGGGCAGGACACGCGGATCGTGATCGAGAAGCCGCTGGGCCACGACCTCGCCTCGGCCAAGCGGCTGAACGACTGCTTTGCCGGCCGGTTCGACGAGCGCCAGATCTACCGGATCGACCACTACCTGGGGAAGGAGACGGTCCAGAACCTCATGGCGCTGCGCTTCGCCAACGCGCTGTTCGAACCGCTCTGGAACGCGCACCACGTGGACCATGTCCAGATCACGGTGGCCGAAAGCGTGGGCGTCAAGGGCCGCGGTCCCTATTACGACGGCGTCGGCGCGATGCGGGACATGGTGCAGAACCACCTGCTCCAGCTGCTGTGCCTGATCGCGATGGAGCCGCCGTCGCGCTTCACGCCCGACGCCGTGCGCGACGAGAAGCTCAAGGTGCTGCGCGCGCTCCGCCCGCTGACCCACCCCGACATGGTCGTGCGCGGGCAGTATGCGCAGACCAACGGCACCGCCTCCTACCTCGCCGATGCCGAGGCGGAGGCTAGCCGGACCGAGTGCTTCGTCGCGCTCCGCGCCGAGGTCGACAACTGGCGCTGGTCGGGCGTGCCGTTCTACCTGCGCACCGGCAAGCGGCTGCGCGCGCGGATGTCCGAGATCGCGGTGGTGTTCAAGCCGACGCCCCACGTCATCTTTCCCGAGACGGCCGGGCGGCCGCGCCAGAACGTGCTGGCGATCCGGCTGCAGCCGGACGAGGGCATCACGCTCGGCATGACGATCAAGGACCCGGGGCCGGGTGGCATGCGCCTCACCTCGGCCGATCTCGACATGACCTTTGCCGAGACGATGTCGGGCGGCACGGGCGGGCTGCGGATGCCGGACGCCTATGAGCGGCTGGTGATGGACGTGATCCGCGGCGACCAGACGCTGTTCATGCGCGGCGACGAGGTCGAGGCCGCCTGGGAGTGGATCGATCCCATCATCGCCGGCTGGGAGGGGCGGGGCGAGCGACCCGCGCTCTACGACGCCGGGTCGTCGGGGCCGGAGGACGCGCTGATGCTGATGCATCGCGACGGCCGGCGCTGGCGCGAGATCGCGGCGTGACAATGCGGGTCGAGGCGCACGCGGCCGAAGCGCTCGGCCCCGCGCTGGCCGCGCGGGTGGCCCGCGATCTCGCCGCCGCCATCGCCGCGCGCGGCCGCGCCGCGCTGGCCGTGCCGGGGGGGACGACGCCGGCGCCCTTTCTCACGGCGCTCGGCGCCATGGACCTCGCCTGGGCGCAGGTCACGGTGACGCTGACCGACGAGCGCTGGGTGCCGGCGCATGACGCGCGATCCAACCAGCGGCTCCTGGGGGAGACGCTCTTCGCGGGCCAGGCGGCCGCGGCCAGCTTCGTGCCGCTCTACACCGGCGCGGTCGAGCCTGCGGCGGCCGAGACGGTGCTGTCGCTCTCGCTCCAGCCGATGCTGCCGCTCGACGTCGTCGTGCTCGGCATGGGGGCCGACAGGCACACCGCCTCGCTCTTCCCGGGCTCGCCCCAGCTGGAGGCGGCGCTGGCGCCCGGCGAGGGCCGGCATGCGCTCGCCGTCACGGCGCCGGGCCAGCCGGAGCCGCGGATCACGCTGAGCGCCCCGGTGCTGTCGGGCGCGCGGCATGTCTATCTGCTGATCCGCGGCGCCGGGAAGCGCGCGGCGCTGGACGCCGCCCTGGCCGAGAGCGATCCGCGGCGCGCGCCGATCCGTGCCGTGCTAGAGGCTGCCCACGACACCACCGTCTT
>JBCBPG010000673.1:0-2983 GCA_039820865.1 Pseudomonadota bacterium | reverse complement strand
TCGACCTCGAAGACGTCGTGCTCGCGTTCGGGCAGGAGGCGCATGGCGGTCCGGGGCGGTCGGTTGGAGCGGATCGGCGCAGCCCTCTAGCACCCGCGCCGCCCGATGGCGAGCATCGCGGCCGGCACCGGGGCGCGGGCGAGCATGGCACGACCGACATTGCCGTGCCCGGCCATCGGCCTTAGCTCCGCCGGGGCGGCTCTGCCCACGCCACGCCGCTCCGCCGCAGCCCCATCCCGAGGACGCCCATGTTCTACCGCCCCGCCGACGGCCACCCGCTGCCGCACGACCCGTTCAAGGCGCTGGTCGCCCCGCGCCCGATCGGCTGGATCTCGAGCCGCGGCGCGGACGGGAGCGTCAACCTCGCCCCCTACTCCTTCTTCAACGGCTGCGGCGACCACCCGCCGCTGGTGATGTTCGCCCAGACCGGGCGCAAGACGCGCGAGACGCTGCTGAAGGACTCGATCGCCAACATCCGCGAGACCGGGGAGTTCGCCTGCAACATCGTCAGCCACGCGCTGGCGGATGCGATGAACCTGTCCTCGGGCCAGTACGACCGCGGCGCCGACGAGTTCGAGATCGCGGGCCTGACCGCGGCGCCCTGCGAGACCATCGCCGTGCCCCGCGTGGCCGAGGCGCCCGCGACGCTCGAGTGCCGCCTCGTCCGCGTGATCGACGACCTGCCGACCTGGAAGGAGCATGCCCGCAACATCGTCGTCATCGGCGAGGTCGTGGGCGTGCATATCGACGAGGCAATCCTGGACGAGGGCATGGTCGACGTCCTGCGCTACAGCCCGCTCGCCCGCATGGGGTACATGGACTACACCGCGGTGAGCGACAAGTTCGCGCTCCGCAGGCCGGGGCAGTAGGGGCGAGGGGGACAGGCCATGGCGAAGATCGGGATCATCGGTGGCAGCGGGCTCTACCAGATCGAGGGGCTGGAGGGCGCCGAATGGGTCCCGGTCGAAAGCCCCTGGGGCCAGCCCTCGGACGCGGTCCTGACCGGCACGCTCGGCGGCGTCGGGCTCGCCTTCCTGCCGCGCCACGGCCGCGGCCACAGGGTCTCGCCCACCGATATCGAGTACCGCGCGAACATCGACGCGCTGAAACGGCTCGGCTGCACCGACGTGCTCTCGTTCTCGGCCTGCGGGTCGTTCCGCGAGGCAATGGCGCCGGGCGATTTCGTCATCGTCGACCAGTTCATCGACCGCACCTTCGCGCGCGAGAAGAGCTTTTTCGGCAAGGGCTGCGTCGCCCATGTCTCGCTGGCCGAGCCCGTCTGCCCCCGCCTTGGCGACGCGTTGGCGGCCACCGCCGGTGCCGAGGGCGTGCCGAAGATCCACCGCGGCGGTACCTATCTCGCCATGGAGGGCCCGCAGTTCTCGACGCTGGCCGAGAGCCGGCTCTATCGCGAGGTCTGGGGCTGCGACGTGATCGGCATGACCAACATGCCCGAGGCCAAGCTCGCCCGCGAGGCGGAGCTCTGCTACGCGACCGTCGCGATGGTGACCGACTACGACAGCTGGCACCCCGACCATGGCGAGGTCGACATCACCAGCATCATCAGGACCATGCATGCCAACGTCGCCGGCGCCAAGGCGGTGCTGACGGCCGTGCTGCCCGCGCTGGCCGACCGGCCCGAGGTCTGCCCCCATGGCTGCGACCGGGCGCTGGAATACGCGATCATCACCGCGCCCGAGGCCCGCGATCCGGCGCTGGTCGCCAGGCTCGATGCCGTCGCGGGGCGGGTGCTGGGCGGCTGATCCCGGCCGGGCCGCCCCGGGATGGGCGCCACCGGGATGGGCGCCACCGGGATGGGCGCCATGCCAACCTGCGGCGGCCGGGCCACCCGCCGCGCCCGGATGGCGCCCCGGCAAGGGCGGTCATCGCCCCGTGACTGCCCCCGCCCGCACAAATCTGGCAGGCTGGCGGGCGTGGCGATCCGGGACATTCCTGCCCGGCGACCGGTCGCGAGTAACGGAGGCCCCCGGCCATGCGAGCAGCCCGACGCGCGATCCCCTTGCCCTTGACCGCGCCTGCGCCCGTCCCTTGCCGCGTCCCGTGCCGCGTCCCTGCAGGGGTTCTTGCCCTGGCCCTTGTCGCCCTCGCCGGCTGTGCAGGGAGCCAAGGGGGTGGCGAGGGCGGCGGCGAGGGCGCCACACGCCGCGTCTCGCCCGCGGCGCCCGTCGATCTTGCCGAGGCGGCCCAAGCGGATGCCGCCTATGCCACCCGCAGCCAGGCGGCCGCCGCCGATCTTACCCGCCGCCAGCAGGCGCTCGACGGGCCCGCGGCCGAGCGCCTTGCCGCCGAACGGGCCGAGATCGAGGCCGCGCTGGCCAGGCATGGCCCCGGGCCCGTCGGTCTCGCGGTCGAGCCGGACGGCGGCTACCGCGTCGTGCTGGCACAGGTGGCCGACTGCCCCGGCCCCGGCTGCCCGGCCGGACCACTGGTGCTGGCGCTCGACGAGGGCGCGCTCCGCTCAGGCGGGCGCGCCGCGGCGGCGGCCGGCGGCGGCGGCGGCCGGTCCGGGGCGGATGCATTCGCCGCCCTGCCCGAGACCCGCAGCCGGCTCTGCGGCGCGCTCGACCGCCTCGCCCGGCGCGGCGTGCGCGAGGTCGCCGTCGTCGCCGCCAGCGCCGCGCCGCTCGGCCTGCCCGACGACGCGCTGCTCCGCATCGGTGCCGAGGCGGCGGATGCCATCGCCCGCGGCCTCGACGGACGCTGCGCCACCCCGATCCCCGCGATCGCCAGCTGGGGCGTCCTGCCCGCCCCCGGCAGCGACAGCGCCGGCGGCCCGGTCGAGGCGCCCGGCGAGGTCGCCGTGACCCTGCGCGTCGCCCTGTGGGAGACGCTCGAGACGGGCGACACTGAGACGGGCGACGCCGGGTGATGGCGCGGCCTGCGGGAGGGCGATGATGGGCTACAGCGACGGCAGCTACGGCGCGACGCGCAGCTGGGGCGGCGGCGGCTGCGGTGGCTGCCT
>JBCBPG010000672.1:0-2988 GCA_039820865.1 Pseudomonadota bacterium | reverse complement strand
CTCTCGGTGCTCGCCTTCATGAAGCGCACCACGATCACCCGCGCCTCGCCCGCCGGCCTCAGGGCGATCGGCCCCGCCGCCGCCGTGCTGGCCGATGCCGAGGGGCTGGAGGCCCATGCCGCCTCGGTCCGTGCCCGCCTGGAGGGCCTGCCATGAGCTTCGCCGAGACCGACCGCCTGGCCCGCGTGCGCCTGATCGAGGAACGCCCCCGCGCCCGCACCCCCGAGATCCAGCAGGAGCTCGACGTCGCCCTCTTCGACCTGATCGAGGACAACCGCTTCCGCGTGCTGCCCCGCAGCGAGGCGACGCCGCCTGCCGGGCCCTACATCCTCGGCATCGGCATGGCCGAGCGGATGCTGCGGCTGGAGCTGGAGACCGAGGACGGTGTCGCCGCGGGCGAGCTGACCCTCTCGCTCTCGCCGCTCCGCCCCCTCATCAAGGACTACTTCGCCATCTGCGAAAGCTACTTCAGCGCGGTCAAGACGCTGCCGCCCTCCAAGATCGAGGCCATCGACATGGGCCGGCGCGGCATCCACGACGAGGGCGCGCGCCTGCTCGTCGAGCGGCTGGAGGACCATGTCGCCATCGACCACCACACCGCGCGGCGGCTCTTCACGGTGATCTGCGCGCTGCAGTTCCGCGCCTGATGCCGCCTCCCTTCGGCCCGCCGACGGCCATGCCGGCGCTGGCGCTGCCGGGGGCGGTGCTGTTCTGCTGCAACCACAACGTCATTCGCTCGCCCGTGGCCGAGGCGCTGATGAAGAAGCTCCATGGCCGGCGGGTCTTCGTGCAGTCCTGCGGGGTGCGCGAGCACGAGGAGATCGACCCCTTCATGGCGACGGTCGCCCGCGAGATCGGCCTCGACGTGACCCGCCACCGCCCCCGCAGCTTCGACCAGATGGAGGCCTGGGGCGACGACATCACCAGCTACGACCTGATCGTCGCCCTCTCTCCCGCCGCCCAGCGCCAGGCGCTGGAGCGCACCCGCGGCGCCTCGGTCGAGGTGCTCTACTGGCAGACCCTCGACCCCAGCGGCATCGGCGAGACCCGCGACCAGAAGCTCGACGCCTACCGCCAGACCCGCGACCAGATCGCGCGCCACCTGACCGAGGCCTTCGGCGCCTGACGGCCCCGCCGCCCCTGATGGCGATGGCGGCGATGTCGCGGCAACATCGCGCCGCAGGGCGGCACGGGACGGCGCGGGCGGGACGGCGCGGGCGGGACGGCGAGGGGCGCGTCAGTCGGTGACCGGCAGCGTCGCGCCGCCAAGCGCCCCCTGGCCCGTTTCGGCATCGGGCGCGAGGGGCTCGATATCGTCCCACAGCCGGACTTCCGCCGCGACGGCCCCGCGCTCGCCCCGAACGACGCGCACCAGCAGGGCCTCGCCCTCGGCCGGGACGGGGATGCCACAGCGCCGCAGCACGTCGTTGTGAATGAACACGTCCTCTGCAACGCGGAACGCACGCACGAAGCCGTAGCCGCGCGTCCGTTCGAACCATTTCACCCGCGCCGGCAGGAACAGCGCCGCCGGCGACCGGATCTGCGGCTGGATCTGCGGATGGGCGAGCACGGCAGCGGGCTCGGGCGGCTCCTTGACCGCTATCACCTCGGCGGCCCTCAGGCCGTGCCCGGTATCCTCGACCAGGATCACGATGTCCGACCCCTCGCGCAGGGTGCTGCGCCCGGCGGCACGCAGCCGTTCGGCATGGAGGAAGACGTCGGGCTGCCCCTCGCCGAGGGTCAGGAAGCCGTAGCCGCGGATCGGGTCGAACCACTTCAGTCGGCATGAGCGGACGACGCTCTGGGTCACGGGTCTGGGCTGCATGGACGATGCTCCGACGCTCAAGGAAAACAGGGGCAAGGGGCTGGACTGCATGGGGTGTCAGGCGCTGACGAAGACGGCGTCCCAGTCGCAGGGGATCGAGAGGGCACGGCCGCGGAAGGCCGACGCACGGCGCGCGTCGACGGGCGAGAGGGCGCGACGGGCGGCGGCGGCGCGCTCGGCGGCGTCCCTGTAGCCCTGCTCGGCGGCCAGCGCGAACCAGCCGGCGGCGACGGCGTGGTCCACGGGCCTGCGGGCGAACCCGGTGACGGTGCGGCGCGGCGGCCAGGCGCCCGCCGGCACGTCGCCGGCATAGATCTGGCCGAGGCGGTACTGGGCGGGGGCATAGCCCTGGTCGGCCGCCTCGCAGAGCCAGTAGGTCGCCTCGCGAAGGTCGCGGCGCCGGGGATCGCCCACCCCGCAGCAGTAGGCGTCGCCGAGGCGGTACTGGGCATGCGGGTCGCCGGCCTCGGCGTCGTCCATGTAGCGCCCGATCTGGGCGGGATCGCCGGCGAGGCGGGCGGCAGGATCGGCAGGGGGCATCTGGCAGGCGCCCATCAGGACGACCAGCAGGACGACCAGCGGGGGAGAGAGCACGACGGTCAGGCGATGCGGCGTCATGGGAGGGCTCCTGCAGGCACGGGCACGATGCGGCCCTCCTCAAAGGCGACGACGCGGTCGAAGAGGTCGGGGTTCCGGCCGTCACGGGTGATGACGGCGTCGGGCACGGCAACGGCGGCGGGGACGGCCACCAGAACGGCAGCGGGGCGCCCGAGCGCGCCCCCCGCCACGACGCGGCGACCACGCAGCATGGCGAGGCCACCTGCCACCGCCCCGGCAGGGGCGGCGACCGGCAACGCCGCCGCTTCGGTGTCGACGAGATCGCGCATGGCCACAGGCTGCCTGAAGGCGGAGGCCGGGCCACAGCCCGGGGGGATCACTGCCGGGCCGCGGCCCGGGGGGATCACTACCGGGCCGCGGCCCGGCGGCGGACACTACGGGGCTGCGGCCCGGCGGTGGATCACTGCCGCGTCTGCGCGAGGGCCTGCATCTCCTCCGGCGTGACCAGGCCATCGCCGTTCGCGTCGATCCGGCCGAAGGCCATGTCGTAGCGGTTGAAGCGCTGGATCATCGTCGCGCGGCCGATCCCGCTCTGGGCGTTGAGG
>JBCBPG010000671.1:0-2988 GCA_039820865.1 Pseudomonadota bacterium | reverse complement strand
CAGGTCATCGGGCAGCGGGCGGTTCTGGCCGGTCCCGAACAGCGCATCGACGAAGAGCGTGTGGCGCGTGCCCGGCGGATACCGCTCGGGCCGGGGCGGCCAGTGGAGCCGGTGCTCCCCGGCGCGCCCGCCCGCCGCGGGCAGCGTGTGGTCATGCGGGCGGCCGAACTGCTGCCGGATGAACACACGCTGCCCGCGGCGGGCGGGCGCGCCGGGGAGCACACGCCCCACTGGCCGCCCCGGCCCGAGCGGTATCCGCCGGGCACGCGCCACACGCTCTTCGTCGATGCGCTGTTCGGGACCGGCCAGAACCGCCCGCTGCCCGATGACCTGACCGAGATCCTCACGATGGAGTGGGCCGACCAGTGCTGGGAATGGGGCGTCGCGGTGGACATCCCGACGGGCGTGCATGCCGACAGCGGCAAGCTGCTGGGACCCTGTTGCTATGTCTCGCTCTGCGTGACCTTCCAGAACGCCAAGATCGGCCACCACCTCGGCCCCTGGCAGGAGGACTGTGCGCGTCTCGACATCGTGGATCTCGGCATCGGCGGCTGGTGTCGCGGCGATGTCGCGTCGGCGGGCCCGGACCACCTCTTCCACGGGCTGATCCATTTCGGCGGGCGCAAGCGGTCCTCGCAGCACAAGTACGACTTCGGCCACGCCCTCGTGCTGGCGGGCGGCGTCGGGCGCGGGGGTGCGGCGCGGCTGGCGGCACGGGCGGCGCTGCGCGTCGGCGCGGGGCTCGTCACGGTCGGCTGCCCTCCGGCGGCGCTGATCGAGAACGCCGCGCGGCTCGATGCGGTCATGCTGCGCACCGTCGGCGACGATGAGAGCTTGAAGACGCGGCTCGAGGACCAGCGTATCAACGCGCTCTGCCTCGGGCCCGGGCTGGGGATCGAGCGGGCACGCGCGCTGGTGGCCGTCGCCTGCGCCACGCAGCGCAAGGTGGTGCTCGACGCCGATGCGCTGACGGCCTTTGAGGACGATCCCGACGCGCTCTTCACGCTCGCCACCCGCCAGACCGTGCTCACGCCCCATGGCGGCGAGTTCGCGCGTCTCTTTCCCGACCTCAGTGAGCGCATGAGGCTGCCGGTGGGGGCAGGGAATGCGCTCTCCAAGGTCGAGGCCGCTCAGGAGGCCGCGGCGCGCGCCGGCTGTACCGTGCTGCTCAAGGGCGCCGACACCGTGATCGCCACAGACGACAAGGCGGCCATCAGCGGCGCGCATTTCCAGCGGGCGGCGCCGTGGCTGGCCACCGCAGGGTCGGGCGACGTGCTGGCGGGCCTGATCACGGGGCTGATGGCGCGGGGGCTCGATCCGTTCGACGCGGCCGCGGGCGCGGCGTGGCTGCATGTCGAGGCGGCGCGGGCGTTCGGGCCGGGGCTGATTGCCGAGGATCTGCCCGAGATGCTGCCGCGGGTCTTCCGCGACCTCGGGCTTTGACAAAGCGCAACCGCCGGGCTCGGCCCTTGTGGCGGGTCGCGCCTTGGTCTAAGCGCCGGGCCTTGTAGCGGCTGGCGGCGCGGGGCTCGGGTCTGGGCGCAGGCCGCCGATGCGGGCGTGGTGGAACTGGTAGACACGCGAGATTTAGGTTCTCGTGCCGCAAGGCGTGGGGGTTCAAGTCCCTCCGCCCGCACCAGGACGGCGGTACGGCAGGCGCGGGCCGGGGGGCGTCGCGCCGCGAAGACAGAAGAAGAGTGGGTCGGGCGATGCAGGTGACGGAAACGAAGAGCGAGGGGCTCCGCCGCGAATACCAGATCGTGGTCGCGGCAGGCGATCTGGCGGAGAAGACCAACGCCCGGCTCGAGACCGTGCGCGCCGACTTCCAGATGAAGGGCTTTCGCAAGGGCAAGGCGCCCATGCCGCTCCTGAAGAAGATGTTCGGCAAGAGCGTGCTGGGCGAGGTCGTGCAGGAGGCGGTGCAGGAGACGGTCAAGACCCATCTCGACGAGACCGGCCACCGCCCCGCCGGCGAGCCGGACGTCAAGGTCACCAACGAGAGCTTCGACGAGGGCGACGATCTGACGCTTGAGGTCGCCTATGACTGCCTGCCCGACGTGCCGCAGGTCGACTTCTCGACGCTCTCGCTCGAGCGCAAGGTGGTCGAGGTCGACGATGCCGCGGTCGACGAGGCGCTGGAGAAGCTGGCCGCCTCGGCCACCGATTTCGGCGAGAAGGAAGGCGCGGCCGAGGATGGCGACCAGGTCGTGATCGACTTTGTTGGCAAGCTCGGCGACGAGCCCTTCGAAGGGGGCGCGGCCGAGGACTACCCGCTGGTGCTCGGCTCGAACAGCTTCATCCCCGGCTTCGAGCCGCAGCTCGTCGGCGCCACCGCGGGCGAGGACAAGGTGGTCGAGGTCTCCTTCCCCGAGGAATACGGCGCCAAGCAGCTCGCCGGCCAGGCCGCGACCTTCGAGGTCAAGGTCAAGGAGGTCCGCGCGCCGAAGCCGGCCGAGGTGAACGACGCGCTCGCCGCGCGCTATGGCGCCGAGGATCTCGAGGCGCTCAAGGGCCAGCTCCGCGAGCGGATCGGGGCCGAGTTCGCTGGCGCCTCGCGCACGCTCCTCAAGCGCCGTCTGCTCGACGCGCTGGACGACATGGTCTCGTTCGACCTGCCCGGCGGCATGGTCGAGCAGGAGGCCAAGGCGGTCGCCCATCAGCTCTGGCACGAGGAGAACCCCGACGTGCAGGGCCACGACCACCCGGAGATCGAGACGACCGACGAGCACACCAAGCTCGCCGAACGGCGCGTGCGCCTCGGCCTCCTGCTCGCCGATGTCGGCACGCGCGAGGGCGTTGAGGTGACCGAGCAGGAGCTTTCCAACGCCGTCATGGCGCAGGCGCGCCAGTATCCCGGCCAGGAGCGCCAGTTCTTCGAGTTCATGCAGCAGAACCGCGCGGCGCGCGAGCAGGTCCGCGCGCCGCGCTTCCAGGAAAAGGTGAGAGACGTGATCCGCCGCCCCGCCGCGGGCACCGAGTATGCCCTGT
>JBCBPG010000670.1:0-2996 GCA_039820865.1 Pseudomonadota bacterium | reverse complement strand
GGGCGCGCGCGATCCAGTCGGCCTGAAGGCTTGCGTCTCCGGGACGGGTCAGCATGGGCGGTCTCCTCCAAGTGCAGGGCGCGTAACGGTCGAGCGCCGGTCGGGTGGCGGTCGGGTGGCGGGCAAGGCTCGGGCAAGGCGCGGGCAAGGCTTGGGCGGGGCGGGCGACGGGCGCGCCCATCGCCGCTTCGTCCGGCTCGATGCCGAGGCCGGGCTCTGGCCCCGCGATCGGCATGCCATCCGCGCGCCGTGGCCCCGGGCCCGGGGCCGGTGCAGAGACGGCGGTCGGCCTGTCGTGGCGGGCCCGGACGCCGGGGTGGCGCGGATCCTCGCCGACGCGGCGCGGCGCAATCGGCCGGACGGCCGGCTCGAGCCCGCGGTCATGCGCCCCCGCACGGACCTCGCCGCAGGGGCGGCGCGCACGCGCCCCGACCGGCCCATCATCGCCGTCGATCACCACGACCGATCCGTGGGCGATCCGTGGGCGATCCGTGGGCGGTCGCGATCGCCTGTCTCCGCCCCCGGTCGACAGGCTCCCCGACGCAGTGCTGCGCCGTGCGACGGACGCGGTTGCGGGTGATCTCCACGGGGTCCCGGCGATCATGGCGTCTCTCCCATCGGGGGTCTCTCCCTTCATGGGGCCACCCCGATCGCCAGCACCGGCGCGCCCAGCACCCCGCGATCCGGCGTGATCCCCAGCCCCGGCCCCTCCGGCACCGCGATCCGGCCGTCGCGCCGGCGCGGCGCATCCGGCGCCAGGCGCGGCGTCACGTAGTCGGCCAGGTCGCAGACATTCATCAGCGCCTGCGCAGGCGTCGCGGCCCCCAGGTGCAGCGCCGCCGCCATCGCGATGTCCGAGCCCCAGGTGCACTCGATCCCCATCCGCGCACCCAGGTGCAGGCAGAGATCGCGCGCCCGCCGGCAGGCCGAGAGCCCGCCGAACTTCGACAGCTTCACCGCCACCGCGTCGAGACAGCCGAGACGCTGGGCCTCGAGCAGGCTGGCCGTGTCATGCGCCAGTTCGTCGATCTTCATCGGCAGGCCCGTGGCGGCGCGCACGGCGGCACAGGCCTCCAGCGTCGCGCAGGGCTGCTCCAGCATCACGTCGAGCCCCGCGACCGCCCGGCCGACGCGCGTGGCATCCAGCCGGTCGGCGCCGCAGTTCCAGTCGCCATAGACGATCGGCCCCTCGCCCACCGCCTCGCGCACCGCGACCAGCCGCTCGACATCCGCGCGCCAGCCGCCCTCGCGGCCGAGCTTGACCTGGAACTGCGTCACCCCCGCCGCCTGCGCCTCGCGCGCGATCTCGGCCATGCGCGCGGGCGCCACGCAGGTGATCGAGTGATAGACCGGCATCTCCGCCTGCACCCGCCCGCCCATGAAGGCACTGACCGGCAGGCCCGCCACGCGCCCCGTCAGGTCCCAGAGCGCGATGTCGATCATCGACTTCACGAAGGCATGGCCCGGCAGCACGGCATCGAGCCGCGCCAGCAGCGCCTCGACCCCGACGGGATCGGCGCCGATCAGCGTCTCGGCCAGCTCCGCCACCGCCGGCGGCACCCCCGCGGCATAGGCGGGCAGGTAGCCCGGGATCGGGCAGACCTCGCCCCAGCCCGTCACCCCCGCATCCGTGCCCAGCGCCAGCACATGCGTGTCCACCGTCGCGCAGGTCTTGCCCGCGGCCATGCGATAGGTCTCGCGGCTGGTCAGCGCGACGCGCCAGAGCGCCAGCCCCGTGATCCGGACCGCCCCCGTCGTGGCGGCGAGCGACGCGTGGACGTTCATGACACCCCCTCGATCACCGCGGGCGCCATCAGCGCCTCGCCCCGCCAGAGAAACAGCGTCAGCAGCCCCGCCGGCCCCATCGTCATCGCATGCGCCTGGCGCGGCCGGTGCACGCGCAGCCCGTTCGCCGCCAGCAGCGCGCTCGCCCGCCCGTCGCTGTCGAACCGCGCACTGCCGGCCAGCACGGCATAGATCTCTGCCGGCGCATGGACGTGGCGGGCATAGTGCAGCCCGCGGCCGAAGCGCACGATGCCGAGCCGGATCTCCTCGGCCAGGAAGGGCCCCTCGGGCGAGGCGATGTTGCAGGCGCCATAGCCCGCCAGAAAGCGCGCCCCCACGCTCCGGGCATCGTAGCTCTGCTGCCAGCGCAGGAACGGCGCCGCGGCGATCAGCGCCTCGACCAGGGGCTGCGTCGTCCGGCTCGCCGTGCCGCGATGGGCCGGCAGGCGCGAGACCATCGAGAGCCGCCGCGGCGGGCTCGCGACATAGCGGGGCGCGGCCGGCAGGCGCCCGGCGGCAAAGCGCGCCAGCGCCGGCGTCGCCGCGACATAGGCGCTGGCCGCGTGGAACAGCCGCGCCAGCGCGGGGGGCGGCATGCGCCCGCCATAGGCCCCGCTCACGGGATCACCACCAGGTTGCCGACATGCGCCTTGGCGACAAAGGCTGACTGGGCGGCGTGCAGGTCCTCCAGCGGCCAGGTCCCGGCCAGCACCGGCCTCACCTCGCCCCGCGCGACATAGCCGACGAGATCGGCGAAGGTCCCCGGCGGCACCACCGTCGCGCCGGTGAACACCAGGTCGCGCAGGTAGAGCGTGCGCAGGTCGAGCCCCACCATCGGCCCCGCGATCGCGCCCGAGACCGTGTAGCGCCCGCCCCGCTCCAGCACCTCGATCAGCGGCTGAAACGCCGGCCCGCCCACGACATCCGCCACGACCGAGACCGCGCGCACCCCGATCGCGCCCTCCAGCGCGCCCGCCAGATCGCCGCCCAGGTCCCCGCCCAGGTCCCCGCCCAGGTCCCCGCCCAGGTCCCCGGCAAGCTCACCGCCCTCGGCCACCCGCCGGTCGAGCACCGCGGTGGGCCCCAGCGCCCGCACCGCCTCGATCTTGGACGCGCCCGCCAGCGCGACCGTCCGCGCGCCCCGCCGGTTGGCCAGCTGTATGAGCGCCGAGCCGACACCGCCCGAGGCCCCGGTGATCAGCACCGTGTCG
>JBCBPG010000669.1:0-2996 GCA_039820865.1 Pseudomonadota bacterium | reverse complement strand
GGATCGTCACGCTCTCGCCGTTGGCCTCGCGGTAGCGGAGATAGACCGAGCGGGCGAGCACATCGACCTGCGCGCCGCCGTCGTTGATGTAGTATTCCCGCGTAACCTCCCAGCCTGCAAAGGAAAGCAGCCGCGCCAGGGCGTCGCCGAAGACCGCGCCCCGGGTATGGCCCACATGCAGCGGCCCCGTGGGATTGGCCGAGACGAACTCGACATTCACCCGCCGGCCCGCGCCCGCGGTCGAGCGGCCGTAACCCGCGCCCTCGGCGACCACGGCCTCGAGCACCGACTGCCAGGCCTCGGCGGTCAGGCGGAGGTTGATGAAGCCGGGGCCCGCGACCTCGGCCGCGGCGATGCGCGGATCGGCGGCGAGGCGCGCGGTCAGCGGATCGGCGATCTCGCGCGGCTTGAGGCCCGCGCGCTTGGCCAGCACCATCGCCGCATTGGTCGCCATGTGGCCATGCGCGGCGTCGCGCGGCAGTTCGACCGTGACGGCGGCGGTATCGAGGCCGGCGGGCAGCGTGCCCTCGGCCGCCATGGCACCCAGGCAGTCGAGCGTCAGCGTGCGGATATCGGCGAAGAGGTTCATCGGTCGCATGTCCCGTGGGTCTCGCCCCGGTGGTCTCGACCCGGTGGTCTCGATCCGGGGGCTGTCGGAGAGGGCCGCGCCATAGCACGGCGCTGCCGCCTGCGTCACCTGCCCCGCGGTCCCGTTCCGCTGCGCGTGCCGAGGGGTGACGGCGGGCGGGTCGTCGCGCCAGGGTCGCGCCAGGGTCTTGGCCGGGTCGCGCCAGGGTCGTGGCCGGGGCGCGGCTGGGTGGGCGGTGCCAGCCGATGGGAGGTCGCGAGTCGCCCCGCCGGCGCACTGGCGGAGAGCGCCGGAAACCCGTCCGGGTCGGCGGTCGGCTTTCGGGCGCTGAAACCGGCCGCGAGAGCCGGAGTTCTTTCGCCCGCGATTCGAGGCGGTTGCGGGCGCTTTCCGGCATGACGGGGATCAATCGGACATCGCCGATACGCGCGTTTTGGCGTTTTTCAGCCCTCGCGCGGGCGCGGCGGGCTGTCGGACAGGGGCCGCGGGGCGTTGCCGTTCAGCCGGCGGAGCGCGCGGCCCTCGGGTGGGATCGCCGGGCGCTGCGCCCCCGCGGCGGTGCTCACGCCAGCGCCGAGGGATCGGTCAGGACGCGGTGTTCCTCGATCGCGTAGCGGTCGGTCATGCCGGCGATGTAGTCGGCGATGACGCGGGCGCGGGCGGTCTCGCCGTCACAGCCCTGCGCCTCGTCGCACCAGTGCTCGGGCATCAGGCCCACATCGGACATGAAGGCCTCGAACAGCTCGGTGACGACCCGCGCGGACTTGAGCCGCATCCGCCGGACCCGGCCATGGCGGTACATGCGCCGGTAGAGGAAGCCCTTGATGGTCACGATATCGGCCAGCATCGCATCGGTGAAGGCGGCGACCGGGGCGCCCGCCTGGCGCACGGCGGTCGGGCCCGCGGCGGGGTCGAGCGCGGCGAGCCTGCGCCCGGTCTCGGCCAGCAGGTCGTCGACCATCACGCCGAAGACGCGGCGGAGCGCCTCGTGCCGGCGCTTCTTGCGCGCGATCCCGGGCCAGGCGGCATCGGTCGCGGCGAAGGCGGAGCCGACCAGCGGCAGCGTCTCCGCCTCGGCCTCGACGAAGAGGCCGGCGCGCAGCCCGTCGGCGAGGTCATGGTTCACATAGGCGATGTCGTCCGACAGCGCCGCGATCTGCGCCTCGGCCGAGGCGTAGGTGTCGAGCTCGAGCGGATCGATCGCGTCGTATTCGGCGATGGCGTAGGGCAGCGCCGCGCGGTCGGTCCGCCCGTCAGGCGTCGGGATCAGCGGGCCGTTGTGCTTGGCGATGCCCTCCAGCGTCTCCCAGGTGAGGTTGAGGCCGTCGAAGGCGGCGTAGTGCCCCTCGATCCGCGTGACGATCTTGAGCGCCTGGGCGTTGTGGTCGTAGCCGCCGTATTCGCCCATGCACTCGGCCAGCGCGTCCTCGCCGGTGTGGCCGAAGGGCGTGTGGCCGAGGTCATGCGCCAGCGCCACCGCCTCGGCCAGGTCCTCGTTCAGGCGAAAGACGCGGGCGACGGTGCGCGCGATCTGCGCCACCTCGAGACTGTGGGTGAGGCGGGTGCGGTAATAGTCGCCCTCGTGCTCGACGAAGACCTGGGTCTTGTGCTTGAGGCGGCGGAAGGCCGAGGCGTGCAGGATCCGGTCGCGGTCGCGCTGGAAGGGCGAGCGATGGGCGCTCTCGGGCTCGGCGTGGCGGCGCCCGCGCGAGGCGTCGGGCCAGGCGCCGAGCGGCGAGCGCGCCGCGCCGGTCATGGCCGACACCGTCCCGGCGCCCTCGTGGGCCGGCGCCGCGCCGCCCTGCCCGCCTTCGCCGACGCGGTCGTCCGGCATCGCCGCCTCCTGTCCTCGGCCCGCCCCTGGCGGTTTCCTGCCCGGCCGTGGCGCTTGTGCGCTGCCTTCCGGTCGTTACATGGCCTATCATGCGGGACGCGTGCGCATAAGCGCCGACGCCCGGAAGACGGGACAATTCGGGCCATGGCCCGGCGCCGCCCCGGCGGCGAGGAGGAACGGGATGACGCTTCAGCTTTCGCTGCCGGTGCGGGTGACCGAGCGCGCCTTTGCGCGACTGGCCGAGATCGCCGAGACCGGGGGGGCGGCCAAGGCGCTGCGGGTCGCGGTGCTGGGCGGCGGCTGCTCGGGTTTCCAGTACGAGTTCAGCCTCGAGGACGCGCCGGGCGAGGGCGACCTGGTGCTCGAGGGCGCGGGGCCGCTTGCCGGCCAGCGCGTCTTCGTGGACCCCGAGAGCCTGCCCTTCCTCGAAGGCTCGGTCATCGACTTCAAGGACGAGCTGATCGGCGCCCGCTTCGCCGTCGAGAACCCCAACGCGACCGCCACCTGCGGCTGCGGCACCTCCTTCTCGCTCTGAGGTGACCGCGCGCGGCGCGGAGATCCGCCAGGCGCAGG
>JBCBPG010000668.1:0-2998 GCA_039820865.1 Pseudomonadota bacterium | reverse complement strand
GGTATTTCCGCGTGCCGTCGCGCGAGAGCTGACGGGTGACGATCTCGGGCCGGGCCAGCGTGAAGGCGGCGTCGAGATCCGCGCGCAGGCCCTTGGAGATGGTCGTCATCTCGGCGAAGTCGGCGGTGCCGCGCTGGTAGATCCAGGCCCAGAGCTGGCCCGTGCGCATGCGCGCCTGCTTCTCGGGCACGCCGATATCGATCAGCGCATCGCGCATGGCAGCGCGGGTGAGGCCGATCAGCGGGCGCCTGGCCGATGCCGCCTCGCGCCGCGACAGCGTGGCGAAATCCGGCGCGATCACGCCGCGCACGGGGGGCGTCGACGGCCCCGTCCCCGGGGCCGCCGGTCGGTCGATGTCGCGCTCGCTCTCGGCCATGGGCGTGCTCCCGGGCGGGCCGGCCACGGGCCGGACGGCGCGCCGGGACCCGTCCCGGCGCTGGACGCGCGATCTAGTGGTCCCGGCGCCCCAGCGCCAGCCCCCCTCCCGCCAAGCCTCCCGCCAACCCCCGGCACGCGCCGGAGGGCTGCCGCGTCAGGAGCCGCAGCGCGACCGGGCGCTCTCGAGCGCGTCGGTGAAGCCGAGCAGCGAGAAGGTGTCGACCGTCGTCGTGCCCCGCGAGGACACGCCGCGCACCTCGGCATCGATCCCGCGGCGGAAGGCCACGACCACGTCGTCATCCTCCTGCTCCGAGCGCGGCCAGGCGTTCTCGCCGTCGGTGAACATGGTGAAGGCGCGCTCGCCCACCTTGGCCTCGACGGTCGTGCCCTCCTGGAAGGGATAGCCCGCGATGAACGACACCTCGTTCGTGACCCCGTCGGCCGGGCGCACCGCGACCATCAGGAAGATGTCGCCGCGGCGCACCTCGACGCTCTTGCCATCGCGGAAGGCCGCGCTGGACTTGGGCTGGGTGACCACCCAGCAGATCTTGCCGCTCTCGCCCTCGGCTTCGAAGACCGACCAGTCGCGCTTGGCGTCGACCCGGTTCGAGGTGAGCGCCACCGCGCTGCCTGTCACCAGCACCACGGCCCCCACCGCGACGCCCATGACGGCCCTGCGCATCGTCGCCCCCAGCTTCTGCATCATCTCGCGTGCCCCCACTCAGTGCCCCCATGGTCCGGGGCTCTCACGGCCCCGATCCCCGAAAGTTAGTTGCGGATCAGTGTTTGTGTCTCGAGTGGCGCGAAGCATACCCTAGCCATCGCGCGGAATTCCACCCCGAGGGTGAGGTCGGGGCAAGCGGCATATCGCCGGCACCACCCCTCGGGAAGCGACGCCACACCGCGCCGTGAAGGATAGGGCTGTCGTGACGCACGACAAGCAGGGGTCTGATCTGGCTGACGACCGTGACGCCGGCGCCGCTGCGCCGGGCGATGGTGGTGCATGCGATGGCGCCGGCGGCGGCGACACCGCCCCGTCCGCCAGCCCCGGCGACAGCCGGCGGGGGGACACGAGGCGCGCGCCGGACCTGGGCCGCACCGCGAGCTGCGGGACCGTGACGCAGCCGTCGGCCGCGGCCCCCGCCAGCCCGGCAATCGTCCCGACAACCGTCCCGGCACCCGTCGACCCGGCCAGCGACAGCGACGAGGCGCTGCTGGCGCTGATCGCGGCCGAAGGGTCGCGCGCCGCCTTCGTCGTCCTCTTCGACCGCTATGCCGGCAAGGTGACCGCGTTTCTCATGCGCGCGGGCGCCACGCGCGACGAGGCCGAGGAGGCCGCGCAGGAGGTCATGGTCACCCTCTGGCGCCAGGCACGCCAGTTCAACGCCGCGCGCGGCGGCGCCTCGACCTGGATCTACACGATCGCGCGCAACAAGCGCATCGACATGATCCGCCGCCACCGCCGGCCCGAGCCCGACCCCAACGACCCGTTCTTCGTGCCCGACCCGGCCGAGAGCGCCGAGCGCGGCGTCGCCCACGGCCAGCGCGACACCCGGGTGCGCAGCGCCCTGGCGACGCTCAGCGAGGAGCAGCTGGCGGTCGTGCGCCTCTCCTTCTTCGCCGGCCTGTCCCAGTCCGAGATCGCCGAGCGCCTGGGCACCCCCCTCGGCACGGTGAAGAGCCGCCTTCGCCTCAGCTTCCGACGCCTGCGCGAGACGCTGGGCGAGGAGTTCCAGGGCGAGCTTCTCGACGAATGACCGGGGCGCCTCCGCCGCGAGGCCCCCGGCCTCGCGCCTGCGGCGCCCGTCGCGGGACCGCGGCGCCGGCCCCCGTGGATCATCGTGTCCGGGCCCGGGATCTCGCGCCGTGAGCGGCACCATGGAGGGACCCGCCCCGTCGCCCGTGCTGGTCGAGGTCTGGCGCGGGAGCGTGCTGGAGAGCGTCCATCGCGGCCGGCTGGCCGTCTGCACGCCCGCGGGTGCGCTGGTCGCGGGGCTGGGCGACACGGCCTCCCCGATGCTCCCGCGCTCGGCCTGCAAGATGCTCCAGGCGCTGGCGCTGGTCGAGAGCGGGGCGGCCGATGCGGCGGGCCTGGCCGAGGCCGACATCGCGCTCGCCGCCGCCAGCCATTCCGGCGCCCCCCTCCATGTCGGCCGCGTCACCGCCTGGCTCGGGAGCCTCGGCCTCGGCGAGGGCGATCTGCGCTGCGGGGCCCAGCCGCCCTGGCACCCGGACGATGTCGCCGCGATGGCCCGCGCGGACACCGCCCCCGACCAGCGCCACAACAACTGCTCGGGCAAGCATTGCGGGTTCCTGACGCTGAACCGCAGGCTCGGCGGCGGGGCGGACTATACCGCGCCCGATCACCCCGTGCAGCGCGCCGTCCTCGCCACGCTGGCCGAGATGGCGGGCGAGACGCCCGCAACGCTCGCCATCGACGGCTGCTCGGCGCCCAATCCGGCGATCGGCCTCGCCGCCTTCGCCACCGCGCTCGCCCGTTTCGCCGCGCCCGCCGGCCTCGGCCACGCGCGGGGCGAGGCAGCGCGCCGCCTCTACGCCGCGATCGCCGCCCACCCCCTGCTGGTCGCGGGACAGGACCGGCCGAACACCGCGCTCATCG
>JBCBPG010000667.1:0-2999 GCA_039820865.1 Pseudomonadota bacterium | reverse complement strand
TCTTCCCGCCGTCTGCCATGCGATCCCTCCTCATCGGGTCCGACGCCACAGTCTAGGCCCGCGGCTTTACACGGCAAGCGGCCCCCCCATGCAAGCCCCGTGGCGATTCCCATGCTCGCGACGGCGCGGGGCACCGTCTGCCGGGGGCGCCGCACCGGCATGCCGTGCCGGACATCTCATGGTGCAGCGCCGCATCGGCTCTGCCAAGAGCGCCGATGTCCCTGACCCCCGATCGGCGCCCGACACGTCGCCGCAGCCGTGCCGCCGGCAGCGTTGCCGGCAACGTTTGCGCCAGCCTTCCCGGGGCAGCGGGCGGGCGATGCGAGGCGCAGCCGAGCGGGGGCACCCGCGGCCCCGGCGCCCGCCTCAGCCGGCCTTCCCGGCCAGGCTGAGCCTCACCGGCCCCCGTGCGGTCGCGATCGCCACCGGCCGGCCGCGCTGCGTCACCGCGATGCGCCCCGACGCTGCCAGCGCTGCCGCCGCGGCGCGAACGGGTGCCATGCGCGGGCGCCACTCGCTCTCCCCCGCCGCCGCCGCGACCCGTCGCGCGGCCTCCGAGGGGCAGATGCTGGCGCCGGGCCGGCGCTCCTGCAGAAGGCGCAGGATCGCCTCGGCCTCCGTCACGCCGCCCCGTCACCGCCCGGCGCCGCGATCGCGCCACCGGCGCCGTCCGCCCGCCGGATCGGCAGTCGCGCCGCAAATGTCCCGTACCGTACCTCGCCGCGCCCAAGGTCGAAGCACATCCCGTCCTCGCCCACGAAGACGGGCCCGTCATAGTCCCCGGCCACCTCGGCCAGCAGGTCGGAACGCTCGAACACGGGTGGGACGAAATGCGTGAGCGCCAGCGCCGCCGCCCCCATCGCCCGCGCCACGCCCCCGACCTCGGCCGAGGCGGTGTGGTAATCCGCCACGTTCGACAGGCTGAACGTCCGACCGCCCGACGTCTTCATGGCACCGTGCAGGAACACCTCGTGCACCAGCAGGTCGCAGCCCTGCCCCGCCGCGATCAGCGCCGGGCAGACCCGCGTGTCGCCCGAGACCACGGCCGCCCGCCCGCCGGCGCGGAACACGAAGCCATAGGCGGGGCGCACCGGCGCATGGTCGACCTCGACCGTCTCGACCGTGAGGTCGCCGATCGCGATCAGGCCGCCGGGCGCCAGCGGCACCGTCTCGACCTCCAACCCCTCGGTGTCGCCTCGCTCCTCCCACTCGATGCGCAGCGCCCGCTCGTCCGACCAGAGCGCCATCGTGCCCTCGACGAAGGCCGCCACGCTGTCGGGACAGTGCACCCGCCACGGCCGCTCGCGCCCCTGGTGCCAGGACGAGACGACCAGCTGGTAGAAGTCGACCAGGTGATCGGAGTGCAGATGCGTCACCAGGAGCGCGTCCAGCGCCGCACCGGGACAGCCATGCGCCACCAGCGCCTGCGTGACGCCCGACCCGCAGTCCACCAGCACGGCGGCCTCTTCGGTCTCGATCAGCGTCGCCGCGCCGCCGCGCTCGGGGCAGGCCCGTGGACAGCCGGTGCCGAGCAGGGTGACACGCATCAGAGGCCCTCCCGTCGTGATCAGCGACTGCGGCCCCTAGCACCGCCCGGGTCCCTGCACCAGCGCTGCCGAGGCCCGGCGCCGGCGGGTGGGTGGGCGGGGCCGGCGACGGGCCTCGGCGCCCCGGGTGCGACCCCGGGCGGTGGCGCATGGGGCCGCGGTCGCCCGACCGGCCCGTGCCCCGCCCGCCCACCCGCAGCGGGCCGGTCGGGCGACCGTCCGACGCGGCGCCCCGTCGATGCCGTCAGTCGTCGGTGAAGTTGCGGGAGCGCTTGAGGATCTTCCAGGCCTTGAGCACCCGGTCCAGCCGGCCGGGCTCGGGGTCCTGGCCGCCGTTCATGTCCGGGTGCAGCATCTTGACGAGATCGGTGTAGCGCTGGCGCACCTCGCGCAGGCTCTCGACCTCGTGGCTGAGGCCCAGCGTGTCCATCGCCTGCTGCTCCTCGCGCGCCAGCCGCCGGCGCGGGCGCGGCTCGTCCGCAGGCCGGCCCGGGTTCATCGTCGCGTTCTCGCCCAGAACCTCCATCGGGTCGCGGAAGCCCCAGCGCGCCCAGGCGTCGCCGTTGGCATGCGGGCTCTGACGCCCACGCCCGGCGCCCTCGCGCGCCGCATCGCCCAGGGGCTTCGTCGCCCGGCCCCAGACCCGGTCGGCCGCGGCCTGGGCGTCCATCGCCGCGGCCGAGTAGTTCTCGAAGAAGTTCCACGACGCGTTGTACTCGCGCACATGGTCCAGGCAGAACCAGCGATAGCGGTCGATCTCGTCCGGGCTGACCGGCGCACGGTACTCGGCCTGGCGCGCGCAGCCGGGCCATTCGCAGCGCCCCTCCGCCGTCTCGACACGCCCCGTCATGCCGCGCGCCCGCGCCCGCCGGCGCTTGTCGGCGGTCACCGAAATGTCGAATTCCAAGGGCGATCGCTGCGCCATCGGTCCCGTTCCGTCGCTCTGCGCGCCATCCCCCTTGGCTGGCACGACGGGCGATAGTAGCGGGTACTCATCGAAGACCAACTCTTGACAGGAGCGCGCGCATGTCCGCGACGGCCCGCATCACGGAAATCCTCCAGGCGACGTTCCGCCCCGAGACACTCGAACTGCGTGATGACAGCGAGCGCCACCGTGGCCATGGCGGCTGGCGCGAGGGCGGCGAGACTCACTTTCACCTCGCCATGACGGCCACCGCCTTCGACGGCCTCGGCCGGGTCGCGCGCCAGCGCGCCGTCAACCACGCGCTCAAGCCCGAATTCGACCGCGGCCTGCACGCGCTCTCGATGGATCTCAAGGCGCCGGGCGAGTAGCCCCGGCCCGGCTCGCGGTTCGCCGCCGACCCGCCAGCCATGCCCGCCGACCGACCGACCGGCCGACCGACCCGCGCGACCCGGGCCGGGGGGTGGGGCCCGCGCCGGTCGGGGGGGGGCACCCACACGCCAATGCCGGCGGACGCCCCGTGGGCGCGG
>JBCBPG010000666.1:0-2999 GCA_039820865.1 Pseudomonadota bacterium | reverse complement strand
GTCTGGCGACAAGAAAATGCGGCAAACAAAACAACCTGGAGCGCGAGACCTGACGCAGTCAGGTCGGCAAGCGCTCTAGGCCGCGGATCCGTCGCCCCGCCCGTCCGCGCCCTCGCGGGCACGCGACGTCGCCTCGTGCCGCGCGCGGCGCGCGGCGATCAGCGCCGTGGCGACGAGCCCCGTGGGGACCGCCACGACCCCGATGCCGAGCAGCATCACCAGCCCCGTGAAGATCCGCCCGCCCGTCGTCACCGGCACGACGTCGCCATAGCCCACCGTCGTCAGCGTCGCGACCGCCCACCACAGGCTCTCGGGGATCGAGCCGAAGGCCTCCGGCTGGGCGCGGTGCTCGAAGTGGTAGATGCCGACGGCGGCGAGGTAGAGCGTGATGCAGGCGGCCGCGAGCACGACGAAGAGCTCGCCCCTGACCGCACCGATCGCCTCGGCCAGCCGGTCGGTCGCGTCCTCGCCCTTGGTGAGCTTGAGCAGGCGGAGCAGCCGGAGCAGGCGCAGCGTGCGCAGCGACGCGAAATCGGTCGTCAGGAACAGGAGCGTCGGCAGAAAGGACAGCAGGTCGACGATGCCCCAGAAGCTGGTCGCATAGCCGAGCGGGCGGCGCGCCGAGGCGAGACGGAGGGCATACTCGACCCCGAACACCATCACCGCCGCGATCTCGGTGGCGACGAGCAGGCCGTAGACCCAGTGCGGCATGCCCTCGACCGTCTCGAGCGCGACCGCGATCGCCGTCGCCACGATCAGCAGGCTCACGAGGACGGGGACGAGACGGCCGAGATGCGGATGACTGCCGGCGATCGCCAGGCGCGCATGCTGTCGCCAGCGCCCCGGGCCTTCGGCGGCATGCCGCGCGCCCTGGCCCGGGGCCTCAACCGGGGCCTCAATCGGGGCCTCGCCCGACATCCGCGCCGGCGTACCGCCCCCCTGTCGCGGCGCCTGCGCGGTTGCCCGCTCCGGCGCATCACTGTCGCGCTCCGTGCCCATCGCCGTCCCGACTGCCCCTACCTCGATGCCCAGCCGAGCCCCAGCCGAGCCGATGTGCCTGCCGCTGGCAAGCGCCTCCGGCACGGGGACGGCGTCGCGCATCGGGGCTGCGCCGGGGGAGGCGCGGCCGTCGGTCGCGGGTGCGGCCTTGATCCGGGCGGGCGGGCAGCGCATCTGGTCGCCCATGCCGCTCGCCCGCCCCGACATCGAAGCCGCCCTCGCCCTGCCGCCGCTCGGTCCCCGCTCGGACTTCGACCTGATCGCCGGTATCCGGCCCAGGCCCGGCGTGCAGCGCCCGGCCTCGGTGCTCTGTCCGCTGGTCGAGCGATGCGGCGCGCTCAGCGTCGTGCTGACCGTGCGCGCGCGCCACCTGCGCCACCATGCCGGCCAGATCAGCTTTCCGGGCGGCAAGATCGAGGCGGCGGATCCGGGACCGCTCGACGCGGCGCTGCGCGAGGCGGAGGAGGAGATCGGCCTCGCCCCCGCCGCGGTCGAGGTGCTGGGCAGCCTCGATCCCTATCTCACCTCGACCAACTTCGCCGTCAGCCCCTTCGTGGGCCTGGTCGAGGCCGGCTGGCTGCCCCGCTGCGACCCCTCCGAGGTGGACGAGGCCTTCGAGGTGCCGCTCGATTTCCTGATGGACCCGGCCAACCGGCGGCGCGACCATCGCGTCCATGCCGGGGTGAAGCGCCATTTCTACGCCATGCCCTGGGGCGGCTACTACATCTGGGGCGCGACGGCGGGGATGCTGAAATCGCTCTCCGACCGGCTGGCCCGCCTCGGCCTGGTCGCGCCGGACGCGCGGACCGACACCCCGGCGCCCCCTGCCGGCCGCGGCGCCCCCGCGCGGCTGACCGGGAGCTGAGGGCCGTGTCCTCGGGCGGGGACGCGGGCGCGGGCACAGGTGGGGGCTTGGCGCTCAACCTCGAGCCGGGCTGGGAGACGGGGCGCCGCCTTGCGCCGGAGATCCTCGCCCGGCCCGGCCTCGGCGCGGTCATGGCGGCGCTGGACGGCCGGGCGCTGGCGGTCGGCGGCGCCGTGCGCGACGGGCTTCTCGGCCGCGCGGTCGGCGACATCGACCTCGCCACGCCCCTGCGGCCCGAGGCGGTGGTCCAGGCGCTGGAGGCGGCCGGGCTCAAGGCCGTCCCCACCGGCATCGACCACGGCACCGTCACCGCCGTAGCGGACGGCGCGGCCTTCGAGATCACCACCTTCCGCGCCGATGTCGAGACCGACGGCCGGCGGGCGGTGGTGCGCTTTGCCGAGGACCTGGCCGCCGATGCCGGGCGGCGGGACTTCACGATCAACGCGCTCTACGCGACCGCCGATGGCCGGGTGATCGACCCGCTCGGCGGCCTGCCCGACCTCGACGCCCGGCGGCTCCGCTTCATCGGTGACCCGGCCGAGCGCATCCGCGAGGACTATCTGCGCATCCTCCGCTTCTTCCGCTTCACCGCCTGGCTCGATACCGACGGCATCGATGCCGAGGGGCTGGCCGCCGCGGCCGCCCATGCCGAGGGGATCGAGCGGCTGGCGCGCGAGCGGGTGGGCCACGAGATGCGCCGCCTGCTGGCCGCCCCCGACCCCGCGCCCGCGGTGGCGGCGATGGCGGCATGCGGCGTGCTGATGCGCTGTCTGCCGGGGGCCGAGCCGGCGGGGCTGGCGCCGCTCGTCCATCTCGAGGCCGCGGCCGGGCGCGCGCCCGACTGGCGCCTGCGCCTCGCGGCCCTGGGCGCCCCTGACGCGGCCGAGCATCTCCGCCTCAGCCGGGCCGAGGCCCGCGCGCTCGATGCCTTCGCCGCCGCGGCCGCCTCGACCGAGGGGCCGGGCGTCGATGCCTACCGCCTCGGCGCCGAGGCCGCCTGGGCGGGTGCGCTGCTCCGCGCCGTGGCGCTCGGCACGCCGCCCTACCCGGCGCTAGGGGCCGAGATCGCCCGCGGGGCCGCCGCCACCATGCCCATCGCCGCGCGCGACCTGGCGGCGACCGGCATCCGCCCCGG
>JBCBPG010000665.1:0-3001 GCA_039820865.1 Pseudomonadota bacterium | reverse complement strand
AGCGCCACGGGCAGTGACAGGATCACGCCCAGCACGGCGCCTGCCAGCGCGATCTGCAGCGTCTCCAGCATCTTCCAGCCGAGCCGCTCCATCACCCCGGGATCGAAGTTCGGCGGGAAGGCCCGGGAGAGGAAATCGGCGAAGCGCGGCGGCGAGGTGATGACCTTGTCGACCGAGAACCCCGCCCCGGCAAAGGACCAGAGCACGATGACGACCGCCGCGGCATAGCCGAGGAAGGCGAGCGCCGAGGGATGCTCGAAGCGCGCGGGCAGGCGTTGGGCGACCTCAGTCATAGAGCCCTCGCAGATCGTCCTCGGACAGCGTTCCGGCCCGGGCATCGAGCTCGAGCCGCCCGCCCGCGAGGCCCAGGACACGGTCGCCGTAGCGCAGCGCATGCGCGATGCTGTGGGAGATGAAGACGACCGTGACGCCCTCGTCCCGGGCGAGACGGAAGAAGAGGTCCATCACGTCCTCCCCCGCGGCCGGGTCGAGCGAGGCGGTCGGCTCGTCGGCAATCACGATCTGCGGCCGGCCGACGAGCGCGCGGGCAATGGCCACGCGCTGGCTCTGACCGCCAGACAGGCGGTCGGCGCGCCGCTCGGCCAGGTGCGCGAGCCCCACCTTGTCGAGCGCGACCATCGCGGCCTCGCGCGAGGCGGCCGGCGCGAAGGTCTGGCTCCAGTGGCGCACCCCGCCGCGCTGGCCGAGCAGGCCCTGCACGACGTTCGACAGGACGCTGAGGCGCGGCACGAGGTTATGCTTCTGCGAGACCAGCCCGACCTGCGCCCGCATGGCGCGCAGCTGGCGCGCGCGGGCCTCGGTGACGGCGGTGCCGAGCACGCTGACCGTGCCGCCATCGACGGGGATCAGCCCCATCATGCAGCGCAGCAGCGTCGACTTGCCGGTGCCGTTGGCGCCGACCAGCGCGATCGCCTCGCCCCGGCCGATGGCGAAGGAGACGTCCTCGAACACGCGCGCGACGCCGAAGGACTTGGTCAGCCCCTCGGCGCGGATGTCGACGGGCAGAACCGGGGCGATCGCCGCCCCGGTTCCCGTCGCCCGCATGTCGGCCGTCCGCCCGTCGGCGGGCAGCCTTCCGGCGGCGATGTCACTCACCGAGGAAGTTGTCGAACTGCGGGAAGCCCGCGTTGGTGTACATCGCGCGCACCGAGTCGTAGGCGCTGTCCTCGATCACGACCAGGTCCATGCCGTTGTACTTGTCGTTTTCTTCGTGGGCCAGAATGCCCGCGATGATCGCGTCCTTGTTGTCGATGATCGCCTGCTGGACGGCGGTGGCGGCCTCCGCCGGCACATGGGCGCCGACCATGATCATGTCGTTGGGCAGGTCGCCCGAGCGCGCGATGATCTTGAAGAAGCCGTTCGGCACGGTCTCGTCACCGTTGCGCACGCGCAGCCACGAGTTGTGGTTGGTGCCCATCGCGGCGATGTCGCCGTTCTTGACCGCCTCGTGGCCGATGTTGCGCGAGGTGTGGATCGGCTCGAACTCGCCGAGGCCAAGGCCCAGATCCGCCATCAGCTGCGTCGGGCAGAGGTGGCCCGAGGTCGAGCCGATGTCCGACATCGCGATCTTCTCGCCCTTGAGGTCCTTGACCGAGTTGTAGCCCGAGTCGGCGCGGACGATGACGGCGCAGAAATAGTCGGGACGGCCGAGACCGACGATCGGCTTGGCATCGGTCAGCTTGTTGATCACGACATACTCGGCCGGGCCCGAGACGACGAAGTCGACGGTCTCGGCGCGCAGCGCCTCGGCCGCGGCGGTGCGCGAGTTCACGGCGAAGAACTCGAACTCGTCACCCGTGGCCGCTTCGAGCGCCTCCTTGAACGGACCCCACTCGAGCTGGAGGCGCTCCATGCCCTCCACATCGGTGACGGCGATCGACCAGGTCTCGGCCTGGGCGCTGACGGGGGCAGTGACGGCCATGGTGACGGCGAGCGTGGCGCCGGCGACGATCGAACGGATGTACATGGTGGCTCCTTATGGTTCGAATTCGTCCGGACCATTTCTCGGAAGCATCACGGGCGTGTGACAGCCGTGCGAAGTTTCGACCGCCGGGCGTGGCTGTCGGGCCAATGCGGCGCGCGACACCCCGCGACGCGCCCGTCGCAGGAGAGGCAGCGCAGCCGCTGACGGGAGCGCCGGCGTGGACATCGCGTGCCTGATCGGGCGGGCTGACACCCTTGCGTAATGTTATACTGTAACGCATGTTGCCGCTCACCCCTGAGCGAAGCGAGCGCGACATCATGAACACCCACGACAGCCGCCTTCCCGTCACCGTGCTCTCCGGCTTTCTGGGTGCCGGCAAGACGACGCTGCTCAACCGCGTGCTCAACAACCGCGAGGACCGGCGGGTCGCGGTGATCGTCAACGACATGTCCGAGGTGAACATCGACGCCGATCTCGTCCGCGCGGATACCGAGCTCAGCCGCACCGACGAGACGCTGGTCGAGATGTCGAACGGCTGCATCTGCTGCACGCTGCGCGACGACCTCTTGGCCGAGGTGCGCCGTCTCGCGGCGGAGGGGCGGTTCGACTACCTGCTGATCGAGAGCACCGGCATCTCCGAGCCGCTGCCGGTCGCCGCCACCTTCGAGTTCCGCGACGAGGCGGGCGAGAGCCTGTCCGACGTCGCGCGCCTCGACACCATGGTGACGGTCGTCGACGCGGTGAACCTGCTCAGGGACTACTCCAGCCACGACTTCCTCAGCGACCGCGGCGAGACCCTGGGCGAGGAGGACGAGCGCACGCTGGTGCACCTGCTGACCGACCAGATGGAATTCGCCGACGTCGTGATCCTCAACAAGGTCGACGACGCGACACCCGCCCAGGTCGATGCCGCGCGCAAGATCATCCGCAGCCTGAACGCCGATGCGACGATCATCGAGACCAACCACTCGGACGTGCCGGCGGGGCGCATCCTCGACACCGGGCTCTTCGACTTCGAGAAGGCGCATGAGCACCCGATGTGGGCCAAGGAGCTCT
>JBCBPG010000664.1:0-3004 GCA_039820865.1 Pseudomonadota bacterium | reverse complement strand
CGCGGCCCTCGCGCCCGGCGGCCCGCTGCCGCCCGCCGCCGACGGGCGCGCGCCGTTCCTGCGCGATGGGCGGGCGATGCGGAGGGTGGCCGGGGGGCCGGGCGGGGCGGCCGAGATCCGGCTCAGCGTGCAGGACAGCCGCGGGCTGGTCGATCTCAACCGCGCGGGCGAGGGCGTGCTGCTGGCCGCGCTCGAGGGCGTGATGCCGCGCGAGGGGGCCGAGGTGGCGGCGGCGCTGGTCGCCTGGCGCCGGCCTTTCGCGACGCAGGTCAACCGGATGTGGATGACCGACAACCGCCCCTTCAGTGCCGTGGCCGATGCCGCCGCGCTGCCGGGGATCGCGCCGCATCACCTGGCCGTGCTGGAGCGCTACACCACCACCGACGGGCTCTCGGGCGCGCCCGACGCGGCGCTGGCGCCCGAGGCGCTCCGCCGCGCGCTGGTGGCGGCCGATGCGGTCGATCCGCCCGATCCCGAGGCCCGGCCCGCGGCCCTGACCGAGCCCGCGGTGCTGACCCTCGAGGCGGAGGCGCGCCATCGGAGCGGCGCGCGCGCCGTCATCCGCTGGGTGGTCGAGGTCGATCCCGGCCGCGTGCCCGTCGTCACCCGCCGAACGGCTGGCGCAGCGAGGACGGCTGTCTCGGCACGAGGCCGATGAGCTTCTGACGCAGCTCCTCGGTCGCCCGGCGCGCCTCGGACTGGTCGCGGATCACGATGGGCCGGATCATGACCAGGAGCTCGGAGCGCCGCACGCTGTCGCTGGACACGCCGAAGAGGGGGCCGATGATCGGCGCGCGCGAGAGGCCGGGCAGGCCCTCCTGCAGCACCTCGCTGTCCTCCTCGATCAGGCCGGCGAGCGCGATGGTCTCGCCCGATTCGACCAGGATCGTGCTCTCGACCACGCGCTGGGCGAAGGTCGGGTTCTCGTCGCCGGCCGAGGTGGCCGAGACGTCGGACACCTCCTGGCGGACCTGCAGCATGACCGAGCCGGAGGCGTTCACCGTGGGCCGGATCTCGAGGATGACGCCGGTGTCGCGGAACTCGGTCGCCTCGACGATCGGCGCCTCGGGGTCGGTGACGGACTGCGAGGAGCGCACGGTGACCGGCACCTGGTCGCCCACCTGCAGCCGCGCGACCTGGTTGTCGAGCACCATGAGCGTCGGGCTGGAGAGGAGGCGGACATCCGTCACCTCGTCCAGCGCCGAGAGCGTGACCTGGATGTCGTTGGTGCGGAAGGCGGCGTTGAAGCCGGGCAGGATCGAGGCCGCGCCGGTGCCGAGCGCATCGCCGAAGTTGAAGTTGAAGTTGCCGTCCTGGAGGAACCAGCGCACGCCGAACTCGAGCGCGTCGTTCAGCTGCACCTCGACCAGCGTGGCCTCGATCATCACCTGCAGGGGCGCGACGTCGAGGCGCTCGAGCGCCTGGGCGACGGCGTCGGCGCCCTCGCGCGTCGCCAGCGCGACGATGGTGTTCGAGGTCTCGTCGGCGGTGACGCGGAAGACGCCGGCCGTGCCGCCGGCGGCGCGCGCGGCGCGCGGACGGGCCGGCGGCGCCGCGGTGCCGGCCGAGAGCGCGGGGCCGGTGCCGAGGCCGCCGCCGCTGCCCTCGACGATGCCACCGACCGCGCCGGGATCGTTCTCGCCCGGGACATGGCCGAGCTCGACCAGGATCGAGGTCTCGCGGTTGAGCGTCGAACCCGAGAGCGCGCCGCCGCTGCCGCCGACGCCCGTGGGCAGGTTCTCGCCGAGGCCCCCGTCACGGCGCGGCGTGAAGCCGGGGGCGAGCGGCTGTTCGCGGGTGACGTCGCTGCCGGCGATGGCGCCCACGTCGACGGCGAAGATCTCGCCGAGGAGCGCGGCAAGCTCGGAGGAGCGGCGGTTGGCGACGGCGAAGACATGCAGGCGCGGCGTCTCGCCCGCGTCCTGGTCCAGCACGCGGATCAGGTCGATCGCCTGGTCGAAGAGCGCCCGCTGCTCGGCCACGACCATGACGGCGTTCATGCGCTCGATGGCGATGAAGCGGATCGCGGGGTTGGGCGAGCCGTTGGGCCGGGCGAAGACGATGCCGAGCTCGCCGACCACCGCGGGGGCGGCGCCGGACCGGAGGGGTCTGAGCGCCAGCGACCGGCCGGCGAGCGTGTCGCGGTCCAGGGTCGAGATGACATCGACCAGCGTCGCCTGCTCGGCCGTGGTGCCGATGGTGAAGACCAGGTTGCGCGCGGGGTCGTAGGAGATCGCGCCGGCGATGGGGGCGAAGCTCTCCAGCACGGCGCGGATGTCATCGGTCGTCACGAAGCGGAGCGGCGTGACCCGCACCGTGAGGCCGCGGGCGGCCACGTCGCGGAAGGTGAGCAGCGGCGCGGAGAGCCCGGCCTCGGCGCGCGGCAGGATGGTGTAGCCGCTGGGGTTCTGGATGAGCGCCGCGCCGTTGAGGCGCAGGATCTCCTCGAGCACCGGCAGGATCTCGTCGCGGCGCAGCGGCCGGCTGGTCGAGAGCGTCACCATGCCCTCGACGCGCGGGTCGAGGATGTAGTTGGCGCCGAGCCCCTCGGACATCATCACGTCGACCACGCTCTCGAGATCGGCACCGACGAAGTCCAGGCTGAAATCGCCGGCCGGCAGGCGCGTGGGATCGCGGCCGATGGCGGCGGCGCCGAGATCGGTGCCGTCGATGCCGCGGCGGATGAAGCCCTGCACGGCGCGCTGGCGGGCGGCGGCGCGGCCGATCTCGCCCCGGGGCGGCGGGGCGGCGTCGTCGAGGCTGTCGGGCAGCGTCCGGTTCTCGGCCAGCGCGCTGTCGACCACCAGCGCGGGGTCGGTGGTGAAGTCGCGCACCCCTTCGTTGCAGGCGCCGAGCGCCAGCGGCAGCGCGACGGCCGCGGCGGCGAGACGCATGCGGGCAGCGCGGTCGGGGCGGGGGGCCGCCGCGGCCGTCGCGCTGCCGCTGGCGCTCGGCGCCTGCAACGAAGGGGTGCGCGACTTCACCACCGACCCCGCGCTGGTGG
>JBCBPG010000663.1:0-3012 GCA_039820865.1 Pseudomonadota bacterium | reverse complement strand
CTGTCGCGCCGGTGCACCAGCGTGACCTTCGAGGCGATGTTGGCGAGGTAGAGCGCCTCCTCGACCGCGGTGTTGCCGCCGCCGACCACGGCGACCTCCCGGCCGCGATAGAAGAAGCCGTCGCAGGTGGCGCAGGCGCTGACGCCCATTCCCATGAACTTCTGCTCGCTGTCGAGGCCGAGCCAGCGGGCCTGCGCGCCGGTCGCCAGGATCACCGCATCGGCGGTCAGCGTGAGGCCGGCATCGGTGGTGGCGCGGAACGGGCGGGCCGAGACATCGAGGCTCGACACATGGTCCGAGATCACCTCGGCCCCGGTCGCGCGGGCATGCTCTTCCATCTGGACCATCAGTTCCGGGCCCTGGGTGGTGACGAGGCCGGGCCAGTTCTCGACATCGGTGGTGATGGTGAGCTGGCCGCCGGGCTGGATGCCCTGGATCAGCACGGGCTCGAGCATCGCGCGCGCGGCATAGACGGCGGCGGTATAGCCGGCCGGGCCCGAGCCCACGATCAGCACGCGCAGGTGCCGGATATCGGATGTGGTGTCGCCCATTGGCCTGTCCTCCCGTCGGCGGGGTCGCGAGGGGCCAGAGATACGGGGCCCGCGCGCCCGGGCCAAGGGTCATGCAGGACGTGCATGGCGGCAATCACGCCACCGTGGCGGGTGGCGGCGTCCTATGCCGCGGGGCCGAGGAGGCGATCGACGACGATCCCGGCCAGGCGGTCGGCCTCGGCCAGCGGCGGGTAGGTCCAGCGCTCGATGCGTCCCTCGAAGGGCCGCGCGGCGCCGTAGCGGGCGAGGGCGTCGTGGAAGGCGCGGATCTTGGCCCCGGTCGCCGCGAGGCGGAGGATGTGGACCGGCAGGCCGGAGGCGGCGGCCTCGGAGGCCATGTTGACGCTGTCCTCGCTGACCAGGACGGCATCGGCGAGGCCGAGGAGCCCCGGATAGGGGTTCGCACCCGTCCCGTCCCAGCCCCAGGCACGCCCCGCCGGAGCAGCGGCGGCGACCCGGTCGGCGAGGCCGGGCGGCGTGCGGCGCGAGGGGGTCACGATCAGCGACCAGCCAGCCCCTGCGGCCACGGCGGCGGCCCCGAGCAGCGCGGCCGTGTCCCCCTCCGACCAGCGGCTGCTGGCCGAGGGGCCGCCCAGCAGGACGGCGAGGCGCGGTGCCGGCAGGGCGGCAAGCATCGCGGCGAGCGGCGCGGGCAGGGCGTCACGCGCCGCCGCGATCGAGGCCGCCGTCACCCGGCCGACCGAGCCGAGGGTGGCCTCGACGTTCGGTGCCTCGAGCCCGTCATGGGACGGGGCGGCGACCAGGTCGAAGACGGCGGGGTCCATCTGGGGGGCGAGGAGCTGGACGGTGAACGCGCCGTCACGTCGGCCGAGGGCGGCGACGAGCGGGGCCGCCCGCCGCCCGGCGCCCACCACCAGGCTGCCCGGTGCCACCGGTGCCAGCGCCGCCGCGGCGTCCGCGAGGCCGAGCGCCGGCCATCCCGGCAGCCGGCGCAGCGCGTGCCAGGCCGCCGCGGGCAGCGCGGCGGCGCCGGGGCGCAGCGCGGCCGTCCGCTCGGTGATCCGCGCGCCGGATGCGGACCCGCCGGCGGGCGCGAGCCGCCGGGCGACCGCCTCGGCCAGCCCGAGCGCCTGGGCGCGGTTGCCGGCACGCCCGTCGGTCAGCACGGTGACGTCGAGGGGCGCCGGGAGCGAGCCGGAGAGGGGGGCGGGCGCCCTGGAATGCGTGACCATGGCCGCGTCCTTGTCGTTTCTTGCGCCTCGCGGCAACATTCTTGTTTCAACTGACCGCTTGGCCTATGCCGATGCTGCAGGGCGGCAAACGGACGCCCTCCAGACGAGGGACGCCCATGCCCGCCGCCAAGCTCGACCCGATCGACCGCCAGATCCTGGCCGAACTGCAGGACGACGGTCGCATGACCAATGTCGAGCTGTCCCGCCGCGTCGGCATCTCGGCCCCGCCCTGCCTGCGCCGGGTGCGCAGCCTCGAGGAGAGCGGGCTGATCGAGGGCTACCATGCCCGCGTCAACGCGCGCGAACTGGGCTTCGAGGTCATGGTCTTCGCCATGGTCTCGCTGAGGAGCCAGGCGGGGGCGGATCTCGACGCCTTCGAGGGTCTCTGCCGCGACTGGCCGCTGGTCCGCGAGTGCCACATGCTGAACGGCGAGATCGACTTCCTGCTGAAATGTGTCGCGCCCAGCCTGTCGGCCTTCCAGACCTTCCTGACCGCGAGCCTGATCACCGCGCCCAATGTCGCCTCGGTCAAGACCTCGCTGGTGATACGCTCGTCCAAGGACGTCCCCGGCGTGCCGCTCGATGTCGTCGCGCCCCCGCCGGGCGAGACGGCCGAGGGCTGAGCGCGCGCGGCGGCGCCCCCTGATGCGGCGGTCCGGACGGGATCGGCCCAGATCTCGACCGAATCCCGTGTTCCTTCGGCACATCGGGGCGGAAGGGGGGCGCTGACGCCATGGACTGGGTGTTCGAGACGATGCGCATCGGCGTCGTCGTGCTGTCGCCGCTGATCCTCCTGGCCGCGCGCAGCGTGCCGACCTTCACCGCGGCGATCATCGCGCTTGCGATCGTCTTCTCCGCGTCGATCGACGGGATGGTCGAGGCCGCCGGTGCCGTCGGCACGGCGGGCGCGGGGCCGCTGGCCAGCCGGCTGGCGGTCGAGGGTGGCTTCATGCTGCTGGCGATCTGCGTGGCCTGCGGGCGCGGCAGCGGGATCGTGATCGGCGAGGTGATGCAGGCGGGCCCGCGGCGCGACCGCGTCGTGCGCCGGCTGGACATCGCCGGCGCCGCCGTGCTGCCGGCCGTGCTCGGGCTCTCCTTCCTGGTCTAGAGCGCTTGCCGACCTGACTGCGTCAGGTCTCGCGCTCCAGGCTGTTTTGATTGACGCGTTTTCTTGTCGCCAGACTGGTTCAGTCTGGCTCGAAAATGCTCTAGCGGGCGGATGGGCCGGTGCCCGTGCCCTCCCGCGTCAGGTTACACGCCAAACCATG
>JBCBPG010000662.1:0-3013 GCA_039820865.1 Pseudomonadota bacterium | reverse complement strand
TCCGCCTCCTGAAGCCGCGGGTGATGAGCCTGGTGGTCTTTACCGCCATCGCCGGCATGGCCGCGGCGCCCGCCACGGTGCACCCGGTGATCGCGGTGGCGGCGCTTTTGTGCATCGCGGTCGGCGCGGGCGCGGCCGGCGCGCTCAACATGTGGTACGATGCCGATATCGATGCCGAGATGGACCGCACGCGCCGCCGCCCGGTGCCGCAGGGCCAGGTGAGCCCCGAGACGGCGCGCGACTTCGGCCTCGGCCTCGCGGTGCTGTCGGTGGCGATGCTGGCTGTGGTGGCGAACCTGCTGGCGGCCGCGATGCTGGCCTTCACGATCTTCTTCTACGCGGTCGTCTACACGATGTGGCTGAAGCGGGCGACGCCGCAGAACATCGTGATCGGCGGTGCCGCGGGCGCCTTTCCGCCGGTGGTCGCCTGGGCCGCGGTGACGGGCGACATGCCGCTGGCCGCCTGGGCGATGTTCGCGGTCATCTTCCTCTGGACGCCGCCGCATTTCTGGGCGCTGGCGCTCTGGCGCGCGCGGGACTATCGGGACGTCAGCGTGCCGATGCTGCCCGTGGTGGCGGGCGATGCGGCGACGCGCCGGCAGATCCTGGCCTATACCGTGATCCTGGCGCCGGTGGCGATCGGCGCTGCCTTCACCGAGGCGGGCGGGCCGATCTACTTCGTGGTCGCCACGCTTGCCAGCCTGCGCTTCCTGGTCGATGCGCTGGCGATCGTGCGGCGCGACGAGGCAACGGCGATGGCCGACAAGTGGCGCGCCGAGAAGCGGTTGTTCGGTTTCTCGATCTACTACCTGTTCGCGCTGTTCCTGGCGTTCATCCTGGACGCCGTTCTCGTCGTGCTGGCCGGACCCGTCGGCTGGCCGGTGCTGTTCTGAGGGGGCCGGGATGGGTCAGACGAGCCTGAAGCGCGACCACGAACTGCATGTGCGCCGGCGCGGGCGCAATCTCGGCGTCCTCGGCGCGCTCACCGGTCTCGCCATCATGCTGTTCGTGATCACCATCGTGAAGATGGGCGAGGGGCCGGGCATGGTCGGCAACCCGACCGCGCAGCAGGGCGGTGCCTGGGACGGGATGCGGGACCTGGTCCAGCCCCAGCCCGAAGTCCATGTCGGCACCACGCCCGACCGTGCGACGACCGAGTGAACGGGGCGAGTGAGCGGAGACAACGCATGAGCAGCCAGCCAAACCTCGCCGCCAAGGCCGTGCCGCTGGTCGGCGTCGCCTTCGGGATGCTGGGCATGGCCTATGCCGCCGTGCCGCTCTACGACTGGTTCTGCCGCGTGACCGGCTTTGGCGGCACGACGCAGGTGGCCGACGGCCGCTCGGTCCCGGTCGAGCCGCTGGACGAGACCATCACCATCCGCTTCGACGCCTCGCTGACCCGCGGCATGCCGTGGACGTTCGAGGCGACCCAGACCACCCAGACCATCCGCATCGGCGAGACGGGCCTGGCGTTCTACACCGCGCACAACCCGACCGACCGTCCGGTCAAGGGCCATGCCTCGTTCAACGTGGCGCCCTTCTCGGTCGGCGGGTACTTCGTCAAGGTCGACTGCTTCTGCTTCGAGGAGCAGGTGCTCCAGCCCGGCCAGACGGTGCAGATGCCGGTGACCTACTACGTCGACCCCGAGATCCTTGATGATCCCGAGACCGAGGCGGTGCATACCATCGTCCTCAGCTACACCTTCTACGAGAGCGACGACCCCGCCGAAGACGGCCCGCGAGAGGCCCGGCTGGCGACTGACTGACGATACCTGGGAGACGCGGGCGCGCGCCCGCAGGAGGCAAGCCATGGCCCACGAGAAGAACCATCCCTACCACATCCTGCCGCCAAGCCCGTGGCCCTTCTACGGCGCCGTATCGGCCTTTGTCATGCTGGTCGGCGGCATCCTGGCGATGAAGGGCGAGACGCCGCTGATCTTCGCGGTGGGCCTGCTCGGCTGCTTCTTCGTCGCCTACTGCTGGTGGCGCGACGTGGTGGCCGAGAGCCGGGAGGGTGATCATACGCCCGTCGTCTCGATCGGCCTGCGCTATGGCGTGCTGCTGTTCATCATCTCCGAGGTGATGTTCTTCGTCGCGTGGTTCTGGTCGTTCTTCAAGCACGCGATCTTCCCGGCGCCGGATATCGAGGGCAAGCTGAACGCCACCGTCGACCTGCCCGTCGGCCAGTGGCCGCCCGCGGGGATCGAGACCTTCGACCCCTGGGGCCTGCCCTTCATGAACACCGTGATCCTGCTGCTCTCGGGCTGTACGGTGACCTGGGCGCACCACGCGCTGATCGAGAACAAGCGCAAGGACCTGGTCCTGGGCCTGACCGTCACCGTCGGCCTCGGCGCGCTGTTCACGATCTTCCAGGCCTACGAGTACAGCCATGCCGAGTTCGGCTTCACCGACGGCATCTACGCGGCCAACTTCTACATGGCGACCGGGTTCCACGGCTTTCACGTGCTGGTCGGCACGATCTTCCTGGCCGTCTGCCTGCTCCGCGCCCGCTCGGGCCAGTTCCGGCCGGAGAAGCACCTCGGCTTCGAGGCGGCGGCCTGGTACTGGCACTTTGTCGACGTGGTCTGGCTGTTCCTGTTCGCCGGCATCTACATCTGGGGCCGCTGACGGCAATGAACCCGCGCCTGCGCCGCCTGGCGGCGCCCGCCATCCTGGGGGTCGCCGGTACGGCGACCCTCGTTGCGTTGTGCCTGTGGCAACTCGATCGGCTCGACTGGAAGCTGGGGCTGATCGCGGCGCTGGAGGAGCGCCTCGCCGCCGCCCCCGCACCCGTGCCGGCCAGCCCCGACGCCGCGGCGCACGAGTTCCTGCGCGTCACCGTCACCGGCCGCTTCACCGGCGAGACGGGCCGCCATGGCCATCCGGACGCGCCGCTCCTCGCCACGCTCGACAAGCGCCCGGGCTACCGGATCATTCAGCCCTTCGAGACCGCCGGTGGCCGGCGGCTGATGATCTCGCGCGGCTGGGTGCCGCTGGAGGTCAAGAACATCGC
>JBCBPG010000661.1:0-3015 GCA_039820865.1 Pseudomonadota bacterium | reverse complement strand
GGGCGATGCGGGCACGGGCCTGGCGCGCGGCGGCATGAAGACCAAGGTCATGGCGGCCAAGACGGCGACGCAGGGCGGCTGCGCCATGGCGATCGCGCGCGGCGACGTGGACCGCCCGCTCTCGGCCGTCGCCGCCGGCGCCCGCGCCACCTGGTTCACCGCGCAGGCGAGCCCCGCGGCCGCCCGGAAAGCCTGGATCGCGGGCATGAAACCGATGGGCCGGCTGATCGTCGATGCCGGAGCCGCGGCAGCGCTCCGGCGCGGAAAATCACTGCTGCCCGCGGGGCTGACGCGCGTCGAAGGCCAGTTCGGCCGCGGCGACCCCGTCACCGTCGCGGGCCCGGACGGGGCCATCGGCGCGGCGCTCGTTGGCTATGCCAGCGCCGAGGCGGCGCTGATCGCGGGCGCGCAGTCGGGCGACATCGCCGCGCGCCTCGGCTATGCCGGTCGGGCCGCGGTGGTCCATGCCGACGACCTGGTGATCTGGGGCCCGCGCGCGCCCGCGCCAGGCGGGCGAGAGGAGGAACGGGCATGAACGAGCGCATCGACGACATCGCGACCCAGATGGCCGCCATAGGTGCCCGCGCGCGCCAGGCCGCGGCGGTCCTGGCGCACAGCCCGGGCGCGGTGCGGGCCTCGGCGCTGACGGCCGCGGCCACCGCCATCCGCGACCGCGCCGGCGCCATCGCCGAGGCCAATGCCGCCGACATGGCCACCGCCCGCGAGCGCGGGATCTCGGGCGCCATGCTCGACCGTCTGGAACTGACCCCGCCCCGGATCGAGGCCATGGCCGCCGGCGTCGAGACCATCGCCGCCCAGGCCGACCCCGTGGGCCGCGAACTTGCCGCCTGGACCATGCCGTCGGGCCTCAGGATCCGCCGCGTCGCCACGCCGCTGGGCGTGATCGGCGTGATCTACGAGAGCCGGCCCAACGTCACCGCCGATGCCGGCGCGCTCTGCCTCAAGGCCGGCAACGCGGCGATCCTGCGCGGCGGGTCGGAGAGCTTCGAGAGCGCGGGCGCCATCCATGCCTGCCTGGTCGCGGGGCTGGAAGCCGCGGGCCTGCCTGCCGAGGCGATCCAGCGCGTGCCCATGCGCGACCGCGCCGCCGTGGCCGAGATGCTGCGCCTGACCGACAGCATCGACGTGATCGTCCCGCGCGGCGGCAAGGGGCTGGTCGGCCTTGTGCAGGCCGAGGCGCGCGTCCCCGTGTTCGCCCATCTCGAGGGGATCTGCCACGTCTATCTCGACGCCGCCGCCGACGCGGCCAAGGCGCTGGCGGTCATCCTCAACGCCAAGACCCGGCGCACCGGCATCTGCGGCGCGGCCGAGTGTCTGCTGATCGACCGCGCCTCGACGCTCGGCCCCGACGCCGTGCGCGCGCTGCTCGACGCCGGCGTCACCGTCCACGGCGACGCGGCGGTCGCGGCGATGGATCCGCGCGTCACCGCGGCGACCGATGAGGACTGGGGCCGCGAATACCTCTCGATGGACATCGCGGCCTGCATGGTCGACGGCGTCGGTGGCGCGATCGATCATATCCGCCGCCACGGATCGGCCCATACCGAGGCGGTGCTGACCGAGGACGATGCCGTCGCCGCGCGCTTCTTCGCCGAGGTCGACAGCGCGATCGTCATGCACAACGCCTCGACCCAGTTCGCCGATGGCGGCGAGTTCGGCATGGGCGCCGAGATCGGCATCGCCACCGGCAAGATGCACGCCCGCGGCCCCGTCGGCGCCGAGCAGCTGACCAGCTTCAAGTACCTGGTCGAGGGAGACGGCACGACACGGCCGTAGGCCGAGCGCGCCTGGCGCTGCCAATGCCGGCTGTCAGGCGCGCCTCCTCCCGCGTCAGTATAGGCCCGACTCGCTGAAGCCTTGGCAAACGCCGATCAGCACCGTTGCGTCGGTGCCTCGCCGAGCGTTCGCAGAAAACTCACGGTTCGACGCCTAACCTGACGTGGGAGGGGGCGAGCCCAAGGGGTTAAGGGGCGCAGGCGCTCAGCCCGTCGCGCCCACGATACCCTCTGCCTGGCGCGTCAGCGGCCCCAGTCGCGGACCGGGCCGCTGTCCATGTGGACGAACTCCGCGCGGCTGTACTTGCCGACACCGCCGCGGGCGACCGACATCGCGGCGCCCGAGATCTGGCGCACCGAGCGCGTCTTCATCGCGACGTCCACCGCCATGCCCTGGACGTGGTAGCTCTTGCGCGCGACGCCCCGCGAGCGGCGGCGGAGCATGGCGTTGGTCGCGGCCGAGCGGTAGCCCGACACGACCTCGAACGCTTCCTCGCATTCGAGCTTGCGTTGTACCGCGGCGAGAATGTCGATCGCGTTGCGGTCAATCTCGATCGTCTTTTCCGCGCGCCAGTCGCGGAGGACGTGATCGAAGGCGCGCATGGCCTCGCCGATGTAATGGCCATCGGCATAGTAGACGCAATCGATGCTCTCGCCGGTGCGCCAGTTGGTGAGCTTGAGCCGCCGGAAGTCCCCCATCTCGCGATGGAGTGCCGGGGCCGCGAGGCCCCTGCCGGTCGATGCGGCGACGACAAGACCTGCCGTGCAGGCTGTCGCACCGAAGAGGAAGATGCGCCGATTCGTCCCGACGCGCGCATTCTGCTGCGTGGTCACTGCCTGTCCCTTTGCCCGTGACTGTGATCTACGTCACATGTCGTAAAGAAACCGTGTCACGGATCCGGCCGGAAATGAAGAGGCTACGGTCGGAAACACCACGTCAAGATGGCGTTTTGAAACTTTTCTCGCGCTGTGGAAGCAGCGCGCCAATGGAAGGGGACGGGGCAGGGGGGATGCCAAGCCGTCGCCCACCTGTTTCGTAACGTGACAGGCGTGTCGGTGCTTTGGCAACGTTCATGCTGCAAATTTCCCACGTCGGACGTGGAATTGGCAACCTAAGCGTGTGAGATCCGGGTGCCTCAGGGCCGGAGCATGGTAGTCTGCGACCGTTGATTTGTGGGGAGCGAGCGCTGTGAACGCAGTCAGATCCATTTTTGTCGCC
>JBCBPG010000660.1:0-3031 GCA_039820865.1 Pseudomonadota bacterium | reverse complement strand
CTGCGAGCGAGGATGAGGCGGTGAGCGCGGGGCCGGAACAGGGCGCCGCGGACGAGGCTGCCGGGACCGAGACTGCTGAGACCCGGACTGCTGAGACCCGGACTGCTGAGACCCGGACCGAGGCCCGGACCGCGGCGGCCGTCGGGCCGGTGCAGCCGGCTGCGGCCGTGCCGTCGGGCAGTGCCGGGGCCGCGACCCTGCCGAGCGCGGCGGCTGCCGGCACCGGAACTGACGGCACCGGAACTGACGGCACCGGAACTGACGGCACCGGAACTGACGGCGATGCCGGGTCTGTCGCCGGCTCTGAGCCCCTCGCCGGGGCGGCGCCCGCCGCCGGGGCCGAGCCCCTCGAAGGGGCCGAGCCGCGGGCGGCGGTGGAGCCTGCGCCGCTGGCTGCGGCGCCGCCGCAGGCCCGTCCGACCGCCGGCCGGGGCGCGTCCGACCGCTGAGGCCGGCGCCCCTCCCGGGCGTCCCCACCAACCCCGCGAGGGGCGCGAGGTTTCCATGGACCCGATCCGCATCGCCATCGAGCGTCCGATCGCCGTCGTCGCCGCCGTGCTGATGGCGGTGATGTTCGGCGCGCTGGCGCTGACCCAGATCCCGATCCAGCTGATCCCCGACGTGCGCAAGCCGGTGCTGGAGATCGAGACCGACTGGTTCGGCGCCGCCCCGGCCGAGGTCGAGCGCGAGATCGTCAACCCGCAGGAGGACGAGCTGCGCGGGCTGGAGGGGCTGGAGACGATGATCTCGCGCTCCGAGACCGGGCGCGCGCGGATCACGCTGGAATTCGCCATCGGCAGCGACATGAACCGGGCGCTGCTGCTGGTCGCGAACCGGCTGGACCGCGTGTCGGGCTATCCGGAGGAGGCGGACGAGCCGACGATCGACACCTCGGGTTCCGACGACAACCCGATCGCCTGGATGATCCTGCAGCGCGGCCCCGGCAACGAGCGCGAGATGCAGACCTTTGGCGACTTTGCCAACGACGTCATCAAGGAGCGGCTGGAGCGCGTCGAGGGCGTCGCGCTGGTCAATGTCTTCGGCGGGGTCGAGCGCGAGCTGCAGATCGTCATCGACCCCGAGCGGCTGGCCCAGTACCGCCTGACCATCCCGGAGGTGCTGTCCAAGCTGCGCGCCGAGAGCGTCAGCCTGTCGGCCGGCGACGTGGACGAGGGCAAGCGGCGCTATGTCGTCCGTGCCGAGGGCGAGCTGAACGAGATCGACGCGGTGCAGGGCGTGGTGCTGCGGGCGGGCGCCTCGGACGCCACGGCGGGCGATTTCCGCGGCGGGCGCGTCTTTGTCAGCGACGTGGCCGAGGTGCGCTTCGGCTACAAGGAGCCGACCGCGCGGATCCGCCAGCGGGGCCAGGCCTCGATCGCGGTCAACGCCATCCGCGAGAACGGTGCCAACGTGATCGAGACGATGGACGGCATCCGCGCCGCGCTGGCCGATCTGCAGGCGGGCGAGCTGGCGCGCGAGAACCTGACCATCGAGCAGGTCTACGACGAGACGGTCTATATCGACGGCGCCATCGACCTCGTGATCTCGAACATCTGGATCGGCGGGCTGCTGGCGGCGGCGGTGCTGCTGATCTTCCTGCGCTCGCCGCGGGCGACGCTGGTGATCTCGCTGGCCATCCCGGTGTCGATCGTCGCCAGCTTTGTCGCGATGTCGATGCTGGGGCGGACGCTGAACGTGATCTCGCTGGCCGGCATCGCCTTTGCCGTCGGCATGGTGGTCGATGCGGCCATCGTGGTGCTGGAGAACATCTATCGCCTCCGCCAGCAGGGCCTGCCGCCGCGCGAGGCCGCCTATCGCGGCGCCTCGGAGGTCTGGGGCGCGATCCTGGTCTCGGCGCTGACGACGGTGATGGTGTTCCTGCCGATCCTGTTGATGGAGCTGGAGGCCGGGCAGCTCTTCCGCGACATCGCGGTGGCGATCTCGGTCTCGGTGATCCTGTCGCTGGTGGTCGCGGTGACGGTGCTGCCGGCGCTGGCGGCGAAACTGCTGGGCGGGGGCCACGCCAAGCTGACGGTCATGCCGGTGCCGATCGTCGACCATTTCGGCCGGCTCTTCTCGTGGCTGGTGCGGACCTATGCGGCGGTCACGGTGCGGGTGCGGCTGATCGGCCTGATCTCGGTCACCGCGATCACGGCGACGGCGATCTGGGGGGCGGTGACGTTCCTGCCCAAGCTGGAATACCTGCCCGAGGGCAACCGCAACCTGGTCTTCGGCGTGATCCTGCCGCCGCCGGGCTACAACCTCGCCACCACGACCGAGATCGCGCAGCGCATCGAGGCCGTCGCCCAGCCGCTGTGGGAGCAGGAGAGCCTGGCGCCCGAGGACCCGCCCGCGATCAAGCACTTCTTCTTCGTCGCACTGCGGGGCACGACGTTCCTGGGCGGCGCGGCCAAGGATCCCGACCGGGTGCAGGACCTGATCCCCGTGCTGTCCGGCCCGATCTTCTCCGAGCCGGGGACCTTCGGCTTCATCAACCAGCGCTCGCTGTTCGGGCGCGGGATCGGCGGCGGGCGGGCGATCGAGCTCAACGTCTCGGGCAACTCGCTGGAGGAGATCATCGCCGTCGCCCAGCAGGCCACGGGCCGCATCGCGGGGCTGTTCCCGCGGGGCGAGGGCAACCAGTTCCGCCCGATCCCGGGGCTGGAGCTCGGCGCGCCGGAGCTGCGGCTGTTGCCCGACCGGGTGCGGCTGGCCGATGCGGGCGTGACGGCCGAGGCGCTGGCGCTGTCGGTCGACGCCTATAACGACGGTATCCGGGTCGAGGAGATCACCGACGGGGCCGAGCGGCGGGACCTCACGCTCAAGGGCGGCGACGCCTTCGGGCAGAGCGCGGCGGACATCCGTACCCAGGACATCGGGTCCTTCCCCGTCGTGGCACCCAACGGCCGGATCATCCCGGTCTCGGCGCTGGCCGACGTGGTGCTGACGGCGGGGCCGACCGAGATCCGCCACCGCGAGCGGCTGCGCACCATCACGCTCGAGATCCGGCCGAGTGCGGCGATCCCGCTGG
>JBCBPG010000659.1:0-3039 GCA_039820865.1 Pseudomonadota bacterium | reverse complement strand
CGATCTCATCGCCGAGGTCAGCGGCCGCACAACGCCGAGCACCTCGAAAACCGGTCCATCTCCCTCAATGGGCTCGGTCGCCAGGCCACCATGGGCGCGGGACCGCCGAACATCGGCGCCATGGACATGACACCGCAGCCCGCGAGACCGTCGAGCACGGCGACGATGGTCTCGTCGATCGACGGGCTGGCCTCGAGCACCTGGATCACCGCGACGCGCCCGTCGGGCTGGGGGAGTGTGCGCAACAGGGGGCGGTGGCGAAGGCCAGGATCGTGCCCGGCACGTGGGACAAGGTCATCGAAATTCCGGCGGCTCAAACGAAAGGGACCCCCGCGGCTGCGGAGGTCCCTGATGTCCGGGCAGTCGCCGGCCGTGAAGGCCGGCGAGGGGGCTCAGATGCCCTTCTGCTGGTAGGCGGTGCCCCAGCCCCAGGCGCCGGAGCCGAAGCCGCGGCTGACGACGCGCTCGCGGTAGATCGCCGAGACGTCGTCGCCATCGCCGGCGAGCAGGGCCTTGGTGGCGCACATCTCGGCGCAGATCGGCAGCTTGCCCTCGGCGATGCGGTTGCGGCCGTACTTGACGAACTCGGCCTGGCTGTTGGCCTCTTCCGGGCCACCGGCGCAGAAGGTGCACTTGTCCATCTTGCCGCGCGAGCCGAAGTTGCCGGCCTGCGGGTACTGCGGCGCGCCGAAGGGGCAGGCATAGAAGCAGTAGCCGCAGCCGATGCAGAGGTCCTTGGAGTGCAGGACCGTGCCGTCGGCCGTCTGGTAGAAGCAGTCCACCGGACACACCGCCATGCAGGGCGCGTCCGAGCAGTGCATGCAGGCCACCGAGATCGAGCGCTCGCCGGGCTTGCCGTCATTGATCGTGACGACACGGCGCCGGTTGATCCCCCAAGGGACCTCGTGCTCGTTCTTGCAGGCCGTGACGCAGGCGTTGCACTCGATGCAGCGCTCGGCGTCGCAGAGGAAAGTCACGCGTGCCATAGGTCAGTTACCTCCCTCAGGCCTTCATGATCTTGCAGAGCGTGGCCTTGGTCTCCTGCATCTGGGTGACCGAGTCATAGCCATAGGTCTGCGCGGTATTGGTGCTCTCGCCGAGCACATAGGGATCGGCCCCGTCCGGGTAGCGGGACCGCCGGTCCTCACCCTGGTAGAAGCCGCCGAAGTGGAAGGGCATGAAGGCGACGCCACGGCCGACACGCTCGGTGACCAGCGCGGCCACCTTGACCTTGCCGCCCTCGGGACCCTCGACCCAGACCTGCTCGCCGTCCTTGAAGCCGATCGTGTTGGCATCGAAGGGGTTCACCTCGACGAACATCTCCTGCTGGAGCTCGGCCAGCCAGGGGTTCGAGCGGGTCTCGTCGCCGCCGCCCTCGTACTCGACCAGACGGCCCGAGGTCAGGATGATCGGGTAGTCCTTGGAGTAGTCGTCCTTCTGAATCGACGCATAGAGCGTCGGCAGACGGTAGAACTGGCGGTCGTCATAGGTCGGATAGTCCGCCACCAGGTCGTAGCGCGAGGTGTAGAGCGGCTCGCGGTGGAGCGGCACGGGATCCGGGAAGGTCCAGACCACGGCGCGGGCCTTGGCGTTACCGAAGGGCGCGCACTCGTGCTTGATCGCGACGCGCTGGATGCCGCCCGAGAGGTCGGTCTTCCAGTTGGTCTTGTCGCCCGCGACACCCTCAATGACGGCCCGCTCGTCGTCGGTCAGGTCGCCGTCCCAGCCGAGCTCCTTGAGCATGGCCATGGTGAACTCGGGATAGCCGTCCTGGATCTCCGAGCCCTGGGAGTAGACGCCCTCGGCCAGCAGGTTGTCGCCGTCACGCTCCACGCCAAAGCGGGCGCGGAAGGTCAGGCCGCCCTTCGAGACCGGCTTGGACATGTCATAGAGGTTCGGCGTGCCCGGGTGACCCATCTCCGCGGTGCCCCAGCACGGCCACGGCATGCCGTAGAAGTCGCCGTCGGCCGGGCCGCCCACCGCCTGCAGCGTGGTCCGGTCGAAGGTGTGCTGGTTCGCCATGTGCATCTTGATGCGCTCGGGCGACTGGCCGGTATAGCCGACGGTCCACATGCCCGCGTTGAACTCGCGGGTCGTGTCCTCGACGTTCGGCACGTTCTCGGCTTCCATCGAGATGTTCTTGAACATCCGGTCGGCGAAACCGAACTTCGCGGCGAAGCGGTAGATGATCTCGTGGTCGGTCTTCGACTCGAAGATCGGCTCCACCACCTGCTCGCGCCACTGGATCGAGCGGTTCGAGGCCGTGACCGAGCCGCGGTTCTCGAACTGGGTGCAGGCCGGCAGCAGGTAGACGCCGTCGGTGCGGTCGTGCAGCACCGCCGCCACCGTCGGATGCGGGTCGATGACGACCAGCTGGTCCAGCTTGCCCATCGCCTCGTTCATGTCGGTGAGGCGGGTCTGCGAGTTGACGGCATGGCCCCACAGCACCATCGAGCGGACGTTGTCCGGCTGGTCCATGTTCGCCTTGTCCTCGAGCACGCCGTCAATCCAGCGCGACACGGGGATGCCCGAGCTCTCCATCAGGTCCTTCGAGCCGAACTGGCTGAGCAGGAACTCGTACTCGTCATCGGCCCCGGCATCGGCGGTCTTGGACCCCGCCCAGACGCGTGCCCAGTGCTTCCACGACCCGGTCTTGAGGCCGTAATAGCCCGGCAGCGTGTGCGACAGGACGCCCAGATCCGTGGCGCCCTGCACGTTGCAGTGGCCGCGGAAGATGTTGGTGCCGCCACCCGTGACGCCCATGTTGCCGAGCGCGAGCTGCAGCACGCAGTAGGCGCGGGTGTTGTTGTTGCCGTTGGTGTGCTGCGTGCCGCCCATGCACCAGATCACGGTGCCGGGCTTGCTCTGCGCCATGGTGCGCGCGACGCGCTCGAGCTGCGAGCCGGGCGTGCCGGTGACGCGCTCGACCTCTTCCGGGGTCCACTTGGCGACCTCGGCCTTGATCTGGTCCATGCCCCAGACGCGGGTGCGGATGAACTCCTTGTCCTCCCACCCGTTCTCGAAGACATGCCACAGGAT
>JBCBPG010000658.1:0-3041 GCA_039820865.1 Pseudomonadota bacterium | reverse complement strand
TTCGCCGGCGGCCAGATCTTCACCGCGCCCGGCGCCGATCTGGACCTCGCGCTCGGCCAGAGCCTCGAGCTGGTCTACACCGCCCGCGCCACCGACGACGTGGGCCCCCGCTCGGTCCTCTCCAACCTCGCCCAGGCGACCTGGAGCAGCTTCGACGGCGCCCGCGATCCCGGCGCGCAGACCGGCGAGCGCGACGGATCGGGCGGCCGCGGCGTCAACGACCATGCCAGCGGCGCGGCCAGCGCCGTGGGCATCGGGTCGTTCCTCAGCCTCGACAAGTCCGTCGCCGGGGACGACCGCGAGGTCGCCGTGGGCGAGACCGTCACCTTCTTCCTCGATATCGGCGTGCTCGAGGGCGCCACCTCCAACCTGGTCGTCGCCGATCTGGGCGGCGCGGGGCTGGAGATCGACCCGAGCACCCTGCGCGTGGTCGACAACGGCTTCGCCGGCGCGCCGATCTCGATCGTCGACGTGACCTACGACCAGGGCCTGCAGGGCGGCGGCGCGCTGCTCGGCTTCGGCCTCGACAACGACGCCGCGGCCGGCCTGCAGCTGATCAATCCCGGCGACAACGACCCCTCCAACGACGTGATCCGCGTCGCCTACGACGCGGTCGTGCTGAACCAGGCCTCCAACCAGGACGGGACCGGCATCGCCAACCTCGCCGCCGTCGCCGCCGACGGCTCCGACCCGGTCGAAGACGCCGACGCGATCACCGTGGTGGAACCGGATCTGGCGGTGTCCAAGACGATCGTGTCGCCGGTCGGTTCGGTGGATGCGGGGGACGTGGTGGTCTACGAGGTCGTGCTCGAGAACGTGGGGACGTCGACGGCGTTCGAGGCGCGCTTCGAGGATCCCGCGCCGGCGGGCGCGCGGTTCGATCCGGCCTCGCTGAGCGTCGCGGACGGGTCGGGCGCCCCGGTCGCGGGCTTCGCGATCTCCCCCGACGGGGCGGCGCTGACCGCCTCGGGGCTGCAGATCGCGGCGGGCGAACGGATCGTGATCTCCTACGCGCTGATCGTGCAGGACGACGTCGTGCCGGGCCAGAGCCTGCCCAACCTGGCCCGCGCCGACTGGTCCTCGGCCCTCGGCGACGCCCCCGGCGAACGCGACGGATCCGACGGACAGGACGGCGCGCTGAACGATCACGCCGCCTCGGCCGGGGCGGCGACGTCGGTGGCGATGACGCTGGGGCTCTCCAAATCGCTGGTCTCCACATCCGTGGGCGGCGATGCGGCGACGGACCTGGTGGTGGGCGAGGTCGCGACCTTCGCGCTGGATCTGACCCTGGGCGAGGGCACGACGCCGTCGGTGACGGTCACGGATCGTCTGCCGGCGGGCCTGGCCTTCGCGCCCGGCAGCCTGACCGTCGCGGTCGTGACCGGCGCGGCGAGCTTCACGGCGCCCATCGCCGATCACGACCCGACGACGGGTCTGCTGACGCTGGACCTGGGCGACGTGGTCGGCGCGGGAACCGACGATTCCACGCCCGGCGCGCCGGACGAGATCGTCCTCCGCCTGACCTACGACGCGGTGGTGGAGAACGTCGCCGCCAACCGGACCGGCACGACGCTGAGCAACGCGGCCGAGGTCGCCACGGGCTCGGCCGAGCTGGGCGGGACCGCCGCGACGCCGGTGGACCTGGCGGTGATCGAGCCGAACCTGAGCGCCGAGAAGCGCGTGGTCTCCCCCGCAGGCGCGGTGGACGCCGGCGATCTGGTCACGTTCGAGGTGGTCCTGACCTCGGACGGCGCGGCCACGGCCCATGACGTGGTCTTCGCCGATCCCCTGCCCGCCGGCCTGACCGCCGCGGGCGCGCCCGTCGCCGTGGACCAGACCGGGACCGCGCGCGGCACCTTCGCGATCGACGCGGCGGGCGCGATCGCCGGGTCGGGCTTCGACCTGGCGCCGGGCGAGACGCTGACCGTGACCTACCAGGCGCGCGTGGACGAGAGCGTCGCGCCCGGCGACGTCTTCGACAACATCGTCGACGCGACCTGGACCTCCAAGCCCGGCGACGATGCGGCCGAGCGCGGCGGCGACGACGGCGCAGGCGGCGCGCCGAACGACTACGCGACGTCCGCCGGCGCCTCGGCGACCACCGCCTTCAACGCCGGGCTGAGCAAGACGCTGGTGAGCACCGATCTGGGGAACGACGCCGCCACGGACGTGGTGGTGGGCGAGATCCTGACCTGGCGGCTCGATCTGAGCCTGACCGAGGGCACGACCCCCGGCGTGGTCGTGGTCGACGCGCCGGCCCCGGGCCTGGGCTTCGTGGACCTGGTGGGCGTGGACGCGCCGGCAGGATCGGTCGTGGCCGATCCGACGATCTCCGTCGATCCGCTCACCGGCGCGGTGACCTTCGACTTCGGCGACGTGACCGTGGCCGGCCGCGACGACGCCGATCCCGGCGCGCCGGACGAGCGCATCGTGGCGCTGACCTACCGCATGCGGGTCCTCAACACCGCCGACGCCGTCGACGGCGCGAGCCTCGGCAACGCCGCCGAGCTGAGCACCGACATCGCCGGCCTGGGCGGCGCCGACGCCGCTTCGGTGACCGTCGTCGAGCCGGAGCTGGAGCTGGAGAAGACCAACGATGCCGGCGGGCCGATCGACGCCGGCGACCTGGTCACCTACACGCTCGACCTGGCGCACACGGCCGCCTCCTCTTCGGCCGCCTACGACATCGTGCTCGAGGACGCGCTGACCGCCGGCGCCCTGCAGATCGAAAGCCTGATCTCCGCCACCCTTTCGGGGCCCGGCGGCGCCGCGACCGACGTCTCCGCCCTCTTCGCCTTCGCCGGCGGCCAGATCTTCACCGCGCCCGGCGCCGATCTGGACCTCGCGCTCGGCCAGAGCCTCGAGCTGGTCTACGCCGCCCGCGCCACCGACGACGTGGGCCCCCGCTCGGTCCTCTCCAACCTCGCCCAGGCCACCTGGAGCAGCTTCGACGGAGACCGCGATCCCGGCGCGCAGACCGGCGAGCGCGACGGATCGGGCGGCCGCGGCGTCAACGACCATGCCAGCGGCGCGGCCAGCGC
>JBCBPG010000657.1:0-3052 GCA_039820865.1 Pseudomonadota bacterium | reverse complement strand
GCTGCCGACGGCTTGGCGCCGAACTGTCGCCGAGGGCCTGGCGGCGTGCGGCGCCGCCCTGCCCGTCCCCCGGTCTCGGGACCCGTCGCCCTGTCGGCCACATCGCAGCACACCCCGGCATCGGCCGGGCCGCCGGCCGGCGCTGCCGCAGGCTTCTGGCTGCGAGACCCGGCAGACGCGTCGTCTGCACCGCGATGGCCGCGATGCGCAGACGCTCGCTCGTCGCCTGCACATGCAGCGTGATCCGGCGCACCCTCCTGCATCTCGCCGTCGCCTCAGAAGCCGCCGAGCGAGCGGGTGCTGCCGGCCAGGCCGACTATCGGGGCAATCGACTGGATGATGTGGCGGAACCGGGTGAAGGGGGCCGTCGTGACGTAGAGGGTGTCGCCGTCGCGCATGATGAAGTCGCGCGCGAGGAACAGGCCGCCGGGCGCCGTAAGGTCGAGGACATAGACGACCTTGCCGGTGCCCGGGGTCGGCGAGGGAGCGCCGAGGCGGTCCATCACATGGGCGCTCTCGTCGCGGAAGACGAAGACGCCGGTGGGATCGGCATCGTTCTCGACCAGCCCGCCGACCTGGCCGAGCGCGCGCGCCAGCGACAGCCGACGCTCCGGGAAGGGAACGGTCGTCGTCTTGCCCACGGCACCGAGGGCGGTAAAGCTGCGGCGGTCGCGTTCGGCGATCATGGCGTCACCGGGGCGCAGCGCCACGTTCATCTCGGGCAGATCGTAGAGGTCCTGCAGCCAGACCTCGCCCGTGCGGCCACCGCGACGCAGGCGCAGCCGCACCACCTCGGGCTCGGCCGTCACGCCGCCCGCCTGTGCCAGCATCGGCAACAGCCGCCGACTGCCGCGCCGGATGCTGTAGAGACCGGGCTCGCCAACGACGCCCTGCACGCTGACCACCCGCGCCTCGGAGGTGTGGGGAAAGACATCGACCTGCGGGTTCAGCGCGCGTTCGGCCAGCTGCTCGCGAATCGCCATGCGGATGCGCCCGACGCTGCGCCCCGCCGCCGCGACACGGCCGATGTAGGGCACGTGGACATAGCCCGCAGCATCGACCCGAACGTCCGGCAGCGTGGTCGCGCCGATCCCGGCGGCGTTGAGGAGCCCGGTCTCGCTGTTCTCCCACACCGTGATCGAGAGCACGTCGCCGACGGCGACAAGCTCGGTCTGCGCCACCCCCGCACCGGTGAAGGCCTCGTCAAAGCCGAGCGCGGGCTCCTGCTGCGAAAGCGCCGTCACTGCGGCAGTGACCGGCACGACGGCAAAGGCGAGATCGGCCGACGGCGTGGTGATCTCGCCCGCGGTCGGCCCGCTCCGCGGCAGGGCGCAGGCGCCGAGCGCCAGGGTCAGCGCGAGGCAGACCGCCAGCCCCGGCAGACGGCCGGGCAGCGGCGCCACCGCGCCCCGCCAGAGGCCGGGCAGACGGCGCGCCGTGCCGGGCAGACGCGCGGTCGCCAGCAGGGCCTCGACCGGCGATCGCGGACAGTACCCCGGCGCGCCGGTGTCGGACGGCGTTGCGCCGGGGCCGCCGGGTCGGACGGCATGGCCTGCGCGACTGCGTGCCGGACACGACGCCGCGGCGTGGCCGCCCGCCCGCGCGGATCCGCAGCCCGGCGGACCATTGCCGATCCGCGCATCGGGGATGCATCCGGACGCCTTCAGGCAGTCGCGCGCAGCACAGGGCACGTGGGCATCCGGGTGGACCTTCGGGTCGGCCACGGGACTGGCACCGGGACTGGCACCGGCTCCGGAACAGGAACCGGGCCAGGCATCCGGGCAGGCATCGGGGCGGGAGGCGGCGGCGCCGGGTGCGGCGCGCCGGCTTGCGGCAAGGATCATCGGTGTCGCATCCTTCTGATGGACAGGCGGTTCTGCTCACGGTCGGGCCGTGCGTCGCGCCGTGTCGCAACGCCGGCAGGGCCCTCCGGCCCCTGGACACCGTGATGACAGAACGTGCTTGCCAATCCGCTAACCGTGGGACGCGAGCGCGCCTGTCTTGCCGGGAGGCGCGGGCGCGTCTAGGTCCCGGTCAGCGGCAGGGAGGCAGGCGATGTTCACGGGGATCGTGCGCGAGGTGGGCCGGGTGCTCTCGGTCTCGAAGCCCTTCGGCGAGGACGGCGACACGCGGGTCGAGATCGCCTGCGCGCGGCCGGTCGAGGAGATCGAGATCGGGGCCTCGATCGCCTGCTCCGGCTGCTGCCTGACGGTGGTGGCGACGGGGATGCGCGAGGGCCGGCCCTGGTTCGCGGTCGATGCCTCGGGCGAGACGCTGGGGGTGACGACGCTGCGCCACTGGCGCGCGGGCAGCCGGGTGAACCTGGAGCCGTCGCTGAAGGTGGGCGACGAGCTTGGCGGTCACATCGTCTCGGGCCATGTCGACGGGCTGGGCGTGATCGAGGCGGTGCGGCCCGAGGGCGGCTCGCACCGCGTGGACGTGGCCGCGCCCAAGACACTGGCGCGGTATCTCGCGCCCAAGGGGTCGATCGCGCTCGACGGCATCTCGCTGACGGTGAACACGGTCGAGGACCGGGATGACGGTGCCGTCTTCGGCATCAACGTCATCCCGCATACCTGGGCGGTGACGACGCTGGCCGACGCGGGCGCGGGGACGGAAGTCAATCTCGAGGTCGACCTGCTGGCCCGCTACGTCGCCCGGCTGACGGCGGCCTGAGGCTGCCGGCCGACCGTCTGGCCGCAGATCCAGCGCGCGATCCCGCGGCGCGCCCCTTTCGTCTCCACACTCATGGCGTCGAGGCGTTGCGCGACAGGCGGGGACGTCTCCGTGTCGGCGGCGCCTGTCCTTGCCGGGGCGTGGCCGTCCGTCGGGAGGCTGTCGGGCGCCGCGCGCCGCGCCTGGCACTGCCGGGTCGCGACACCGCCGCCCAGACAGCGCCCCGGTAGCGTCGGCAGGGTGCGATGGACGTCGCGAGGACGCGGCCACCGACCCTGGCGCCGTGGCGGAGATGGCGCGGCCGAGGCTGCCATCGGGCCAGCACGCTTCTCCCGCAGCCGGCGTCCCCGTGCCCAGTGCCCCTGGCGCGGGCGAG
>JBCBPG010000656.1:0-3052 GCA_039820865.1 Pseudomonadota bacterium | reverse complement strand
GCCACGATGTCGGTGATCGAGGGCATCACGGTCGTGTCGGGCGAGAACACGCCGGACAACGATGCAGGGGTCGAGGACGCGCCGGGGTCGCTGTCGGGCCGCTACTTCTGCGACACCGACCGCGACGACATCGACAACAACAACGGCGACGAGCCGGGGGTTGGCGGCATCACGGTCACGCTGATCGGCCCGGACGGTTCCGTCGTGGCGACCACGACGACGTCGGACAACGGCAACTACCGCTTCGACAACCTGCGCCCCGGCGACTACACCGTGGCTTTCAGCGACCCGACCGGGATCAACGTGGGCAAGGAGCTGGTCGCCCCCAACGTGGGCGACGACGCCTCGGACAGCGATGCCATCGGCGATGCGACGGACTCGCGGATCGAGGGCATCACGGTCGTGTCGGGCGAGAACACGCCCGATAACGATGCCGGCGTCGTCAAGCGCAACACCGCGCCCACGCCCGCCGACGACCACGCCGCGCTCTGCGCGGTCACCGATGGCGAGGACAAGATCACCATCGACGTCCTGGCCAACGACACCGACGCCGAGAGCGACCTGCTGACGATCACCGAGATCGTCCAGGCGGGCGCGGACGGGGTTCTCGGCACGGCCGACGATGTCGTCACCGCCATCGCCGAGGGCGAGACCGTGACGCTGGCCAGCGGTGCCGAGGTGATGCTGTCGGGTGGCGAGCTGATGTACAACCTCGAGGGCACCGGCGCCTTCGCGGACGTGCTGATCAACGACACCGCGACCGACAGCTTCGCCTACACGGTCTCGGACGGGCTGGAGAGTGCGACGGCGAACGTGGACGTGACGGTCAAGGGCGCGCTCAACACGCTCGACACCATCGCCGACTCGCTGCCCTCGACGATCTGCTTCACGCTGGACGAGATCCTGGCGGATCCGCCGACCGAGGACATGTTCACCGCGACCCTCTCGGACAGCGGTGATGCGCGCCTCGACGGGCTGGTGATCGAGGCGGCCTACTGTCTCGAGGCCTTCGAGCCGGCGGTGCCGCAGGAGAAGATCACCGCCGCGCTCAGCCTGGCGACCCAGGAGAACGTGGCCGCGGCGGTCACCAACGACGCGGCCGACGCCAACACGCTCAACCTGATCAACTGGATCATCAACCAGGACTTCGGCAGCATCGACAACGGCACCTACGATGCCGGCGGCGCGACCACGACGGGCAAGACCTACACCGATGCCGAGGTGCAGGGCGCGATCTGGGGCCTCACCGACAACCTGGTCTTCGTCGAGCCGGTGCTGGGCTCGAACGAGAATGCCCAGGAGATCCTCGACCTCGCGCTCAACTCGGCCGAGGCGCAGGACTACGTGCCGGGCGAGGGCGATCTGGTGACGCTGCTGCTGGATCCGGACCCGATCAACCAGGACACCGAGAGCGGCGTGCACAACCAGGCCTTCCTGGTCGCCGTCGCCTTCGACGACCTCGCCGAGGTCTGCGACTGCCCGCCGGACAGCCTGCTGTTCTGAGGGCGTGGGGCCGGCAGGCTGCCGGCCGACCGGTGCGGCCGGAGCGCCCACCGTCGAGGAGACAGCGGCCCGCCCGTCGGGCCGCCGTTGCAGTAAGGGGCCGGGCCCGGCCCCCGTTTCAAGGAGCGTGACATGAAGACTGTGACCTGGGTCAGCACCGCGATCGCCGCGGCCCTGATGACCTCCCCCGCCTATGCGTTCTTCGGCAAGCCGCCTGCCAGGGACGTGCCCGAGATCGACGCGCTGGCCGGCGTTGCCGCCATCGCGCTGGTCGGCGCCGCCGTCGCGCTCGTCCGCGACCGCTCGAAGCACTGAGCCTGACGCTGGTCCCCCGGGACCGGCATCCTGGCGGCCGGCACAGTCCGGCCGCCACGACCCCGAGAGAGGGCCTCATGAGCATCACCACCCCCGACCAGGGCCCCGCGGCCCGCCTGTCGCTGGCCCCCTGGCTGATGCCGGTGGCGGTGGGCCTGATGGTGGCGGCGGAACTCGCCACGCTCAGCGTCCTCTACAAGCACGCGATCGGCTTTCACTGCCAGCGCGCGATGCCCGAGATCCTCTGCGCCGGGCTCTCCGAGACGGTGGTCCGCGCCTTCCTGGCGACTGTCGCGCTCGCGGGCCTCGCCACCGCCCGCCCGGCCTTCCGCCACGCGATGCCGGGCCTCTTTCGTACGCGTCCCCGCGCGGCGGGTGTCGCGCTTAACCTGGCGGGTTTTGCCTGCCTCATGCTGCCGCTCTCGCTGGTGGCGAGCGACATGGGCGAGGGCGCGAAGACGGCGACCTATGCGCTCTGGGCCGCGGGCGCGCTGATGGCGGTCGCGGGTACGGGGCTGGCGCTGATCCGGTTCGAGGCGCTGGGCACGGTCCTCGCCGCCGGCGGCGCCGCGCTGCCGGCGCTGATCGTCACCGCGCTCATGATGCCCGAGCTGGCGGTCGCGGCCGGCAACATCTGGTACGTCCCCGCGCTCACCCAGGCGACCTTCGGCGCCGTCACCTGGCTGATGGCGCTGGCGGGCCACGAGATCACCGCCTCGCCCGAGACGCTGATCGTGGGCCTCGGCGACTTCCACGTGCGCATCTGGCACTACTGTTCGGGGATCGAGGGGATCGCGCTGATCTCGGCCTTCCTCCTCTTCTACGCCTGGCTCTTCAAGGAGCGGAACCGGATCGACCGGGTGCTGGTGTTCCTGCCGCTCGCCATCCTGGCGAGCTGGTCGCTCAACATCGTCCGGATCGCGGTGCTGATCTGGATCGGGGCGGCCGGCGCGCCGGAGCTGGCGCTCGAGGGCTTCCACAGCCATGCCGGCTGGCTGGTCTTCAGCGCGGTGGCGCTCGGCATGATGCTGGCGCTGCACGCGCTGCCCTGGGTCCGGCGCGAAGCCGTCGCCGGCCCGGCGCCCGCCGTCCCGCCGCCATCGACCCGTCTGCCCCTCGTGCAGGACTGGAACGCCGCGCGCCTCGTGCCCTTCATGGCGATGATGGCCGGCGCCCTCCTCTCCTCGACCTTCGCCGAGGTGCCGGAGATCCTCTACCCCGCGCGCCTCGCCTT
>JBCBPG010000655.1:0-3054 GCA_039820865.1 Pseudomonadota bacterium | reverse complement strand
GACCGCGAGGCGCAGCGTCGGCGGCTCCGCGGCGCGGGCCGGGCCGGCCGCGGCGAGCGTGCCCGATCGGCAACCTTCCACGCCACCTCACCCGGTGAGGCGAACGATTATTGCTTGACCGCCGCGCGCCGTCGGGTTTGCGTCGGCCGGCAATCGCGACCACGGCGGGGGAACCCCATGCGCACCGGCCTCTATCCCGGCACCTTCGATCCGGTGACCCTCGGCCATATCGACATCATCCGCCGCGCCGCCAAGCTGGTCGACCGGCTGGTGGTGGGCGTCGCGATCAACCGCGACAAGCGCCCGCTCTTCACGCTGGCCGAGCGCACCGAGATGCTCGAGGCGGTATGCGCCCATGTCGCCGAGGTGCACGGCATCGAGATCGTGGTCCGGCCCTTCGAGAACCTGCTGATGACCTTCGCCGAGGAGGTCGGCGCGCAGGTGATCATCCGGGGCCTGCGCGCCGTCTCGGACTTCGAGTACGAGTTCCAGATGGTCGGCATGAACCGGGCGCTGAACGACGATATCGAGATGGTCTTCCTGATGGCCGAGGCGCAGCACCAGGCAATCACCTCGAAGCTGGTCAAGGAGATCGCCCGGATGCAGGGCGATGTCTCCAGCTTCGTCACCCCCTCGGTCGCCGAGCGCCTGGCCGTCAAGTTCCCCGATCCCCGCGACACCGAGGAACCCTGACGCCGCCCGGACCACGCGGGCTCGCCGAGGAGGCCGCTGCTCCCGCGCCCCCCCACGTCAGGTTAGACGCGCAAGCGTTGCCATTCGGCGAACGCTGGGCCCTCGTCCGGCGCAACACCGTGAACCGTTCTTAGGGACCCGTTCAGGCGGCGGCGATATCCTGACGCGGGAGGGAGCGGGACGCGCCGCCGCGCCTCACGCCCGCCTGTCGTGACCCGCGCGCATCGTCTCGGTCACCTGCTTCGCGCCGGCCGCCATCAGTCGTGCGTCCGAGGCGATCGTGACCAGACGGAAGCCCTTGGCGACGCGGGCCAGCGCCGCCTCGGGGCCCATGTTGTGCACGGCCGCGATGCGCCCCGCGGCGGTGGCGCGGGCCAGGACGTGGTCGATCGCCTCGACCACCGGCGGGTCGACATCGTCGAAGGTCGGCCGGCAGCCGAGCGCCAGCGACAGGTCCGAGGGGCCGATATAGACGCCGTCCAGCCCCTCGACCGCCAGGATCTCGTCCAGCGCCGCCAGCCCCTCGCGCGTCTCGATCATCGCCAGCACGACGACGGTGTCGTTGGCATGGACCGGATAGTCCGGCCCGCCGTAGAGAAGCCCCCGGATCGGCCCGAAGCTGCGGCTGCCGAGCGGGGGGTAGCGCGTGGCCGCCACCAGCCGGCGCGCATCCTCGGCCGAGTTCACCATCGGGCAGATCAGCCCGTAGGCGCCGGCATCGAGCAGCTTCATCAGGATGCCGGGCTCGTTCCAGGGCGCGCGGACCATCGGGACGGTGTCTGTCGTCGAGATCGCCTGCAGCATCCCCACCGCCGCCTGGTAGTCGATGACGCCGTGCTGGAGGTCGACCGTCAGGCTGTCCCAGCCCTGATGCGCCATGGTCTCGGCCGAGAAGCCGTTGGGGATCGAGAGCCAGCCGTTCACCGCGGCGCCCCCCGCGGCCCAGATCTCGCGCAACCGGTTCGCCCGCATGGGCCCCTCCCTCGTCGACGGCGCCCGCGCGCCCCGTGGCCGGCGCGCCTCCGGCGCAGGCGCCTGCGGCGCATGGGGGCTGCAGGGTCGCCAAGGCCTAGCATGTCCGGACCCATGGCGACATGCCCGCCGAGATCGCGCTGACCGGGGCCGCGGCGGCGATCCGGGCCCTCGCGGTCGCGTGACGGCGGGCGCCGCGGGCTGGGCAGCGACGGCCCGGGCATGGCAATCCTGAAGCCGCCGCGACGTCGAACGATCGCGGCGCGGCGACAAGGCCCACGGGCCCATCCGGGAGACGCCCCATGCCCCAGCGCAAGATCGTCAGCGCGGACGAGGCCGCCTGCCTCGTCGCCGACGGCGACGTCCTCACCACCTCGGGCTTTGTCGGCATCGGCGTGCCGGACGCGCTGCTCGCCGCCATCGCGCGGCGCTTCGCCGAGGAGGGGCACCCGAAGGGCCTCGGCCTCGTCTTCGCCGCCGGCCAGGGCGACGGCAAGGAGCGCGGGCTCAACCGCCTCGCCGCGCCGGGCCTGCTGGACTGGGTCGTCGGCGGGCACTGGGGGCTGATCCCGGCGATCGGGCGCCTCGCGCTCGACGGCGCGATCCGCGGCTGGAACCTGCCACAGGGCTGCATCAGCCAGCTCTACCGCGACATCGCCGCCGGCAAGCCGGGGATGCTGACGACCGTGGGGCTGGAGACCTTCGTCGACCCCCGCCTCGGCGGCGGCGCGATCAACGACCGCTCGACCGAGCCGCAGGTCGAGCTGATGCAGATCGGCGGCGAGGCGCATCTCTTCTACCGCCGCCAGCCGATCACCGTCGCGCTGCTCCGCGGCACCACCGCCGACGAGAGCGGCAACGTCACGCTCGAGGACGAGGCGCTGGTGATCGACAACCTCGCCCAGGCGATGGCGGTGCGGAACAACGGGGGCGTCGTCATCGTCCAGGTCGCGCGCATCGCGGCCGCGCGCACCCTCTCGCCGCGCGACGTCGTCATCCCCGGCGCGCTGGTCGACGCCGTCGTGGTGGCCGAGCCCGACATGCATCTCCAGACCTATGCCACCGCCTATTCCCATGCCTTCACCGGCCGCTGGCGCGCCCCTGCCTCGGCCGCCGCCCCCATGGCGCTCGACGCGCGCAAGATCATCGCCCGGCGCTGCGCGATGGAGCTGCCGGTGAACGGCGTCGTGAACCTCGGCATCGGCATGCCCGAGGGCGTCGCCGCCGTCGCGGCCGAGGAGGGCCTGACCGAGCACGTGACGCTGACCGCCGAGCCCGGCGTGATCGGCGGCACCCCCGCCTCGGGCCTCGACTTCGGCGCCGCGACCAATACCGACGCGATCATCCCGCAGAACGCGCAGTTCGACTTCTACGACGGCGGCGGGCTGG
>JBCBPG010000654.1:0-3058 GCA_039820865.1 Pseudomonadota bacterium | reverse complement strand
TGCGCCGCGCCCAGATCCTGGGCCGGGCGCTGCAGCTCGGCTACCGCTTCTCGGGCAGCGTGCCCGCGATCCTCGACCGTGCGCATCTGGACATCGGGACCGACCGCGTGCGCCTGGTCGTCAGCGACCTCGACGCGGCGCCCGACGGCGATGCCGTGCGCACCCGTCTCGCCCAGCTCGCCCGCGCGCTGGGCGTCACCGAGGGTGGCCTAGTCGAACGCTGAGCGCCGGGCGCAGCCGTATCACAGCGCGGCATGGGTTCGGCCATGCGCCTTGCGACCGGCGCGCCCGCCGCCCCACACTGCAACCGGACGCCAACGAGCGAGGCCTGGCCGATGCCCGACAAGAAACCGACCGCGACGCCCCCTGCGCCCGACCGGGGGCCCGACCGGGGGCCCGACCCGGGCGCGGCGCGGGCGACGATCGATCCGCTGGAGGCGATCGCGCTGGCAGGTGGCGACCATGGCGACCCGTTCCGCCTGCTCGGCCCGCACGAGGTGCCCGGCGGCTGGGTGATCCGCGCGCTGGTCCCGGGCGCCGAGGCGGTCGAGGCCATTGGCGCCGACAGCGCCGTCCTCGCGACCCTCGCCCCCGCCGGCGCGCCGGACCTCTTCGAGGGCCCCGCTGGCGCGGTGCGCCCCGGCGCCTACACCCTCCGCGCCCGGCGGGGCAGCGAGCGCTGGGAGACCGGCGATCCCTACCGCTTCGGCCCGGTCCTCGGCGAACTGGACGAGCACCTGCTGGCAGAGGGGAGCCATCTCGAACTCTGGCAGGTCCTCGGCGCCCACCCGATGGTGCACGAGGGCACCGAGGGTACCCATTTCGCCCTGTGGGCCCCCAACGCCAAACGCGTCTCGGTGGTCGGCGACATGAACCACTGGAACGGCCGGGCGCACCCGATGCGCTCCCGCGGCTCGACGGGCATCTGGGAGATCTTCCTGCCCGGCGTGGCCGAGGGCGCGCGCTACAAGTACGAGATCAAGACCCAGGCCGGCGCGATCATGCCGCTCAAGGCCGACCCGGTCGGCTTCGGTGCCGAGCATCCGCCCGCTACTGCCTCGATCGTCCGCGCCCTGGACCGGCGCGACTGGCAGGACGGCGACTGGATGGAGAACCGCCGCGCCGCCCATCGCCCCGACGCGCCGATCTCGATCTACGAGGTCCATCTCGCCTCGTGGCGCCGCCGCCACGACGAGGGCAACCGCCCACTCAGCTACTGGGAGCACGCGAACGAGCTCATTCCCTACGTCAAGGACATGGGCTTCACCCATATCGAGCTGATGCCCATCACCGAGCATCCGTTCGACGGCTCCTGGGGCTACCAGCCGGTCGGGCTCTACGCGCCGACCATCCGCCACGGCACCCCGTCCGAGTTCCGCGACCTGGTCGAGGCCGCCCATGCCGCCGGTATCGGCCTCATCCTCGACTGGGTGCCGGGGCACTTCCCGACCGATGCCCACGGCCTCGGCAACTTCGACGGCACGCCGCTCTACGAGCACGCCGACCCGCGCGAGGGCTTCCACCGCGACTGGAGCACGCTGATCTTCAACTACGGCCGGCGCGAGGTGCAGAACTACCTGATCGCCAACGCCGTCTACTGGACGCGCGAGTTCCATCTCGACGGCCTGCGCGTCGATGCCGTCGCCTCGATGCTCTATCGCGACTACTCGCGCGAGGCGCATGACTGGGTGCCCAACGTTCATGGCGGGCGCGAGAACCTCGAGGCGATCGCGTTTCTCAAGCGCATGAACGAGGCCGTGTACGGCGCCGACGACAGCGTGATGACGGTGGCCGAGGAATCGACCGCCTGGCCCGGCGTCTCGCGCCCGACCAACCACGGCGGCCTCGGCTTCGGCTACAAGTGGAACATGGGCTGGATGAACGACACGCTCGACTATATCGGGCGCGAGCCGGTCCACCGCCGCCACCATCACCATCAGATGACCTTCGGCCTGATCTACGCCTTCAGCGAGAACTTCATCCTGCCCCTCAGCCATGACGAGGTCGTCCACGGCAAGGGCTCGATCCTCGGCCGCATGCCGGGCAACGAGGCCGACCGTTTCGCGAACCTCCGCGCCTATTACGGCTTCATGTGGGGCCACCCCGGCAAGAAACTGATGTTCATGGGCCAGGAGTTCGCCCAGGGGACCGAGTGGAACCACAGCGAGGCGCTCCCCTGGCACCTCCTCGACTATCCCCACCACAAGGGCGTGCAGGCGCTGGTGCGCGATCTCAACCGCCTCTACCGCGAGACCCCGGCGCTGCATTTCGGCGACTGCCACCCGGGCGGCTTCGCCTGGCTCGAGGCCTCGGCCGAGGACATCAGCGTCTACGCCTGGGAACGCTGGGCCCCCGACCATCCGCCCGTCATCGTCGTCTGCAACTTCACCCCCGTCGAGCGCACGTCCTACCGCCTCGGCGTCCCCGCCCCTGGCCACTGGCGCGAGCGCCTCAACACCGACGCCACCCCCTACGGCGGCAGCGGCCGAGGCAACCTGGGCGGCGTCCAGAGCCAGCCCACCGCCTCCCACGGCCGGGACCACGCCATCGAGATCACCCTCCCCCCCCTCTCAACGGTAATCTTCGAACTGGCCCAACCCTGACGACCCCCGAGCAGACCTGAAAGGCGGACATGCGGACGGAGCTGCTGTTTACGCAGCGCGCTTTGATGTCTGCTTCAGCTTCGCGGCGTCAAATCAGGAAAACTGTGCAAGGGTTGTTCAAGTGAAAATTCTACCAAGTGTCTCTATGATCTTCTCGTAGATGGTTACGGCAGAGCCCGTTGCGCTATTTGCGTGCTTAAGCGTTTCAGCTATTCGTTTTGCGTTGTCGGGAATGCTCTTTGGCACGTTTTTTGGAGGACTCCCCACGCCATCACCCAAGAAAGCCAGAAGTGCTTTCAAGAATGCGACTAACTCATCCCGCAAATCTTGATCATCATCGTTCCTCAAAGAAACTTCCGTTGCCAGATCTAGAAGCTCGCGCTTCGCTTTTTGCAGCAACTCAAATTTCTCTGGGTTGTTTGCTGGGTTGGCAAAATTGTTAGAAGGCGCAGTCG
>JBCBPG010000653.1:0-3073 GCA_039820865.1 Pseudomonadota bacterium | reverse complement strand
GGGTGGCGGCGATGATCGCGCGGGCGGTCTCGAGCGTGACGTCATGCATGGGGCGGTCTCCTTGGCCTGTGGTCGCCGCCTATCGACGCGGCGGGACGCCCGAGGTCAAGACCGCGCGCGCCCTGTCAGACCCGGCGGCGGAGCACGATCAGCGTCGAGAGGCCGCCGAGCAGGAGCCAGCCCGCCGCCGGCAGCGGGATCACCGGCGCCTCGATATCGAGGATCAGCTCCGGGCCGATGCGGGGGCCCGCACCGTCGAAATCGGCGCCGTCGAAATCCCAGCCATTGGACGAGTCGTTCAGGAGCACGAAGCCATAGGGGACCGCGCCGTCCAGCCAGGCCTGCACGATCACGGTCACGTCGAAGCTGTGCAGGCTCTCGTCGGCGGGCGCGACCAAAAGGTCGGCCGGTGACGCCACCGCCTCGGTCCCGAGCGTCACGCCATCGGCGCCGAAGTCGCTCCAGGTCGTCTCGTCGTCGAAGGGGACCAGCAGCTGGTGCACCGAGACCGTGCCCATGGTCGGGTTGTTGGTGAATAAGCGCAGCGTCGCCGAGGCCAGCGTCCCGCCGCCCAGAACGCCAAGATCGAGATCCTCGAAGGAGACGAGCGCCTGCGTCTCGCCAGCGCCATCGTTGGCATCGACCGTGACGTCATCGAGGTTCGGAAAGGCCGTATCCGGCGAAGTCTCGGTCAGCCGGTTGGTCAGCGCGGCATCGAAGGTCACGGGAGCCGCATGGGCACCGGAGGCCACCAGCACGAAGGCGACCGCTCGAAGAAGAGAATGCATGATTGGGCCGCCCCCCGAGCCTCTGTGGTCCTGAGATCCGGCGTGGCGATCCGGCACCCGGATCTTGGCGCAGGGGGCGGCCCGCTCCAGCATCGTCCCCCGCCCGGCGCGCCCGCCCCGGCGCCTTCGAGAGAAAGCCCCGGATGCCCTCCGACCGCCCGCTCCGCATCGCCGTCGCCGGTTTCCAGCACGAGACCAACACCTTCTCGCCGGGCACCACCGGGCTCGACGCGTTCCGCCATGGCGGCGGCTGGCCGGGGCTGACGGAGGGGGCGGCGCTCCCCGACCTCTTCCGCCCGCTCAACATTCCCATCGGCGGCGCGATCGCCGCGATCGAGGGGGCGGGCGCGGAGCCGGTCCCCCTTCTCTGGGCGAGTGCCGAGCCGGCGGGTCCGGTGCAGGACGCGGCCTTCGACCGGATCGCCGGGCGCATCGCCGACGGTCTCGCCGCGGCCGGACCGGTCGACGGGCTCTACCTCGATCTGCACGGCGCCATGGTGACCGAGGGCGATCCCGACGGCGAGGCGCGTCTCGTCGAGGGGCTGCGTGCCGGCGCTGCCAGCGGCCTGCCCGTCGCCGTCAGCCTGGACCTGCACGCAAACCTCTCGCCCCGCCTCGCCCGGGCCGTGGATATCGTCACGATCTATCGCAGCTATCCCCATCTCGACATGGATCGCACGGGGGCGCGGGCGGTCGCGCTGCTGATCGCCGCGATCAGGCAGGGGCGGCGCCCGGCGCTCGCAGTCCGCCAGCTTGACCGGCTGATCCCGCTCTCGGCGCAGGCCACGGATGCGGGCCCGCTCGCGGCGCTCTATGCCACCCTCGACGACACCGCCGCGACCGCCGATCCCCTCGCCTCGGCGGATATCGCGCTCGGCTTCCCGCTGGCCGACATCGCCGATGCGGGGCCCACGGTGATCGCCCAGGCCACGACGCCCGAGGCGGCGGCGGCCCGGGCCGAGGCCCTGCTCGCCGCCCTCGCACAGACGGCCGCGCGCCTCGAGAACCCGCTCCTCGCCCCGGAGGCTGCCGTGGCCGAGGCGATGGCGCGCACGGCCGGCGGCGGGACGGTGGTGCTGGCCGACGTCCAGGACAACGCGGGCGCCGGGGCGCTCTCCAACGCCGGCGGCCTGCTGGCCGCGCTGGTCGCGGGCGGGGCCGAACGCGCAGTGATCGGCGTCCTCTGCGACCCGCTCGCCGCCTCGGCCGCCCACGCCGCCGGCCCCGGCGCCACCGTGGCCCTCCCCGTACGGGACGGCTGCGGCCGGCCGGTCGCCATGCTCGACGCCCGCGTCGACACGCTGGCGGACGGCCGCTTCACCTGCCGGGGCGCGATGCAGCGGGGCGTCGAGACCGAGATCGGACCGACCGCTCTCCTGCGCGTCGGCGCGACCGGGGTCGGCGTCGTCGTCTCCTCCGAGCGTCACCAGGCCATCGACGCCGAGGTCTTCCGCCATGTCGGCATCGACCCGGCCGGCCAGCGCATGATCGGCGTGAAGAGCACCGTGCATTTCCGCGCCGACTTTGCGCCCCTCGCCCGCGCCGTGCTGGCCGTCGAGGCCCCGGGCCTCAGCCCCTGCCGCCTCGAGACGCTGCCCTACCGCAACCTCCGCCCGGCACTGCGATCCGGGCTGCGAACCGCGTTCGCCCCGGCCTGAGGCGGCGGCAGGCTCGCCGGCACCGGGACCGGCACCGGGACCGGCGCATCGACGCACTCGCCGCCGCCCGCCCCGGCCCCACGCCCCGGGCCGCCCCCTGCCCCCCGGGGTGTCCGCGTCAATCGGGAGAAACCCGGCGCGGCGTTCGCCCGTGGCGTTTGATCGCCGGCGCGGGGCGGTTATCTAGCTGCGGTGCAGCACGGGCCACAGGGCGGCAGAAGCGGCCGGGAGGGTGACATGGACGACAGCGCCGGCGATGCCATCGCGCTCAGGCGGGCCCGGGTCGACGATATCGTCGCCCGCCATCTCGACGTCGAGCGGCCGGACCGTGCCGCCTTCCGGCGCGAGCTGCGCGAGATCAAGGTGGGGCTTTCGAACTATGCGGCCGCCGATCTCACCGCGCTGGTCGAGTACCTGCACGACCGGGCCGCGGCCTTCGACAGGCTGTCCGAGGCGCCGAGGGAGACGGCCGCGCAGTTCAGGACCGGCACGGGCCTTGGCCTCGGCCTCGGGGCCGCCGGCGCGACGCTCCTGGTGCTGGGGACGACCGGCGTGGCGGGCGTGGCGATCGCCGCCTGCGGGGCCATCGCCGCCGCCGCCTGCGATGTCGAGCGCGAGACCCTTGTC
>JBCBPG010000652.1:0-3075 GCA_039820865.1 Pseudomonadota bacterium | reverse complement strand
CCCATGGGCTCGCCGGTCGGCATCGCGTCGGTGGGGGGCAGGTCGGCCGCGCCTTCGCCTTCGGCGCCGGCATCGACCTTGGCATCGACCCCGGCATCGACCTTGGCATCGACCCCGGCATCGACCTTGGCATCGACGCCGGCATCGACCTTGGCGCGGATCGCCGCCAGCCGCTCGGGCGCGTCCGCCGGCACCGCGGCCTCGAAGCCCAGCGTCGCATCGGCGCGCCCGCGCGCGATCACCGCCTTCTGGCCGCGCTCGCGCAGCACCTTCTGCGCGCCCTTGATCGTCATCCCGTCGTCGTAGAGGAGCGCCTTGATGCCGCGGAGCAGCGCGATGTGGTCGGGCCGGTACAGCCGGCGGCCGCCGCCGCGCTTCAACGGCTTGATCTGGCTGAACCGCGTCTCCCAGAAGCGCAGCACGTGCTGGGGCAGGGCGAGCTCCTCGGCGACCTCGCTGATCGTGCGGAAGGCTTCGGGCGATTTCTCGCTGCCGTTCATCGCTCCCGACGCGCTCCCCATGCTGGCCCGGCCGGCGGCGTTTGCCCCGGCACCCGCCCCGGCACCGCCCGCGCTGTCGGACGCCGGCCCCGCGGCCCCGCTCTCCCCGTCGTCCCGTTCCGGCCCGGCGGATCCGCCGCCGCGCCGCGTCGCTGCCTGTCGCGCCGGTGCGCGCCCGCCCGTCATGGGTGTTCGGCCGCCCCGAGATCGACCGTATACTCGGTCGTCACGTCGCCGCCGTCGCCATTGGCGGCGTTGATGCGCTCCTTCATGATATGCGAGGGGCGGAACACCAGCACGCGGCGGGGGTCGATCGGCACCTCCTCGCCCGTCTTGGGGTTGCGGCCCATGCGGCGGCCCTTCTCGCGCACGCTGAAGGTGCCGAAGGACGAGATCTTCACATGCTCGCCGCGGACCAGCGCGCCGGAGATCTCGGCGAGGATCTTCTCGACCAGCAGCGCCGATTCGTTACGCGAGAGGCCGATCTCGCGATACACCGCCTCGGTCAGGTCTGCCCGTGTCAGCGTGCTGCCCACCATAGCCTCCACCTCCCGCCATATCCTCGTGTTTTCCGAACACTAGCGAGGGGTTTGAAGTCAGGTCAACTTCAAGTAGTTGGGTGTGGAGTTGAAAGTGTCCCGTTTTAGCACGTGCAGCAAAGCGCCACTGATCGCCCGGCGAGGGCGCCGGGGCGCCGGCGACATGGCCCTCTCACCAGCGCAGGAGACCCGATCCCCAGGTGAGTCCGCCGCCGATCGCCTCGATCAGCAGCAGCTGGCCCGGCCGGATACGACCCTCGGCCACGCCGGTTGCCAGCGCCAGCGGGATCGAGGCGGCCGAGGTGTTGCCATGATCGTGAACGGTGACGATCACGCGCTCCATCCCGATGCCGGTCTTCTTGGCCGTGCTCTCGATGATGCGCAGGTTGGCCTGGTGGGGCACGATCCAGTCGATGTCGTCCGCCGCGACCCCGGTCTTGGCCATCACCTCGTGCGCCACATCGGCCAGCTTGACCACGGCGTGGCGGAAGACCTCGCGCCCCTCCATGTGCACCACGCCCGCCATGCCGGTCGAGGACGGCCCGCCCGAGACGTAGAGCAGCTGGTTGTGCGCGCCGTCCGAATGCAGGCAGGTGCCGAGGATGCCGCGATCGGCCGCCTCGCCCGTGCCCTCGGCGCGCTCGAGCACCAGCGCGCCCGCGCCGTCGCCGAACAGCACGCAGGTCGCCCGGTCGTCCCAGTCGAGAATGCGCGAGAAGGTCTCGGCCCCGATCAGCAGCACCCGGTCGGCCTGGCCGGAGAGAATCAGTCCGTTGGCGTTGGCGAGCGCGTAGATGAAGCCCGCGCAGACGGCGTGCAGGTCATAGGCAAAGCCGCGTGTCATGCCCAGCGCGTGCTGCACCCGCGTGGCCGTGGCGGGGAAGGTCTGGTCGGGCGTCGCCGTCGCCAGCACCACGGCGTCGATGTCGGCGGCGCGGCGCCCGGCCGCGTCCAGCGCCCGCTCGGCCGCCCGGGTGGCGAGGTCCGAGGTCATCTGGCCGTCGGCGGCGACATGGCGCTGGCGGATGCCGGTGCGCTGCACGATCCAGTCGTCCGACGTGTCGATCCGGCGCGCCAGTTCCTCGTTGGTGATCACGCGTTCGGGGAGGTAATGCCCGCAGCCCGTTGCCACAGACCTCGTCGCCGTCATCCTGACCCCTCCGCCGTCGCCTGGGCGGCGCCACCGCCCGTGCCGGACGCTTCTGGCGCCTCGCCCGCCCTGCCGTCAACGGACAGGCCCGAACCAACGCGCGCCGCGGTGTCCCTTTCCGCAGCCGCTTCCGCAGCCGGTTCCGCAGTCGGGCTGTCGCGGCGCCCGCCCGTCTCGAGAGGGCTGAGGTCGAGCCGGCCGAGCTGGCGCGCGACCGAGGCCGTGATATCGCCCTCGGCCAGCCGCCCGGCCAGCCGCACCGCGGCCGCCACGCCCACCGCGTCGGCGCCGCCATGGCTCTTCACCACGCTGCCGTTCAGGCCGAGCAGGACGCCCCCGTTGACGCGCCTCGGATCGATCCGCTTCTTCAGCCGCCGCAGTGACGTGAAGGCGAAGAGCGAGCCGATCCGTGACAGCGGGCTGAAGCTGAACGCCTCCTTCAGCCCGTCGCGGATGAACGACGCCGTGCCCTCGGCCGTCTTGAGCGCGATGTTGCCGGTGAAGCCGTCGGTCACGATCACGTCGACGGTGTCGAGCCCGATATGGTTGCCCTCGACAAAGCCGTGATGGGTGAAGGGCGCGTCGGCCTCGCCTGCGATCGCGCCCAGTGTCTCCGTCGCCAGGCGCAGGTCCTCGTTACCCTTGTGCGCCTCGGTCCCGATGTTGAGGAGACCGACCGTCGGGCGCGCCAGCCCGAAGCTCAGCCGCGCGTATTCGGCCCCCATCACCGCGTACTGGACCAGCGTGCGCCGCGCGCCCGGCATCGACCGGCCCGCGATCGCGGTGCACTGGCCTGCCTGCCAGCCCCACGGCTTCAACACCGTCCTCGACGTGGGCGCCGATGTGCGGGCCGAGCCGCGCACGCTGGTCCAGTACGCGGTGATGG
>JBCBPG010000651.1:0-3079 GCA_039820865.1 Pseudomonadota bacterium | reverse complement strand
GGCCGTTCGGCCGGCGTCACCGCCGCGACCGTGCGCCCGCGGGCATCGGTCGTGGTGTAGGTCTCGGCCTCGGCGTAGCGGCTCTTGGGGTCGAACTCGGCCATGGGGCTCCCTCAGAACGGCAGGATCGAGCGGATCTCGCCGACATTGGCGATGTTGAGCAGCGCGTTCGCGTCCTCCTGCAGGCGCGTGACCTGGTAGGCGGCGATCGCGATCTTGGCGGGGACGTCCTCGTTGGCGCGGAAGACGTCGGGGGTCAGCACCTCGAGGCCGAGGCTCACCTTGGCGTGCAGCGGGTAGTAGGCCGGGTCGTGCAGCGTCTCCTCGACCTTGAAGGTCTTGACCCGCACCGGGAGGATCACGCGGGGGCCGAGCACCAGCAGGATGGGCGCCACCGTCGGCCGGCGCGCCTCGTCACTGCCGGCGCCGACCAGGGCCTGGGCGCTGGCGATCAGGTCGCCGAGCAGCCCCTCGCTGGCCTGCGTCAGCTTGCGCAGCGCCGCCAGCCGGGTCTCGATCCCGCTGGCGCGGGCGAGCGCGTCGCCGTCCTCGAGGTCGTCGGTCGCGTCCAGCATGATCTCGAAGGGATCGAAGGTCTCGCGCACGTCGAAGGGCTGGACCAGCGGCGCCTGGCTGCCGCGCCCGCTGGGATCGACGTTGAACGGGTCCCAGGGGGTCAGCGTGCGGGTGATCTTCTCGGGATTGTACTGGAAGACCACGATGTTCGGGATCACGCCCACGATGTCGGGCAGGAGCTGCACGAGCGCACCCTTGGCGATGCGGGGGCTGCGGGAGTAACCGGTCTCAGGCATCGCGCCCTCCCTCGCTGCGGCCGAGCGCCCTGGCCACCGCCGTCTCGATCTCGGCCGGTCCCGCACCCTCGGCCAGGCGCAGGCGCAGGGTCGCCAGCGTGAGCCCCTGCCCCGCATGGCGCGCCAGCGCGGCACCCAGCGGGCCTGCCAGCCGCTCGCCGAGCGCGGCCTCGGCGCCCGGGCCGCGGACGGCAAGCCCGGCGATGGCGACGCGGGGCGCGGTGCTGTCGGGACGGTCAGGCATCGGGGCGCCTCCCCTCGGGCACGACGCCCAGCCGGCGGCGATCGGCGGGCGTGAGGGTCCGGCCCTCCTTGGCGAGTTCGCGCTCGACGCCCCGGGCGAGATCGGCGATGGCGGGCACCGCCGCGCCCCGTCGGCGCGCGGCGAAGTGGCCGGCGACCAGCGCGCCCTTGATCTGCGCGCCCGAGAGCTCCAGCGCCCCGGCCAGCGCGTCGAGGGTCGCGCCCATCCCGGCATCCGTCCCGACGCCCAGCACGGTCGGCGTAAGCGCGTGCCACAGCCGCCGCCGCTCGGCCGCGTCGGGTCGCGGGAAGTCGAAGACGTAGCGCAGGCGGCGCATGAAGGCGGTGTCGATGTTCGCCTTGCGGTTGGTGGCCAGGATCGCGACGCCCTCGAAGTCCTCCAGCCGCTGCAGCAGGTAGTTGGTGTCGGCATTGGCGTAGCGGTCACGCGCGTCCTTGACCTCGGTCCGGCTGGCGAAGAGCGCATCGGCCTCGTCGAACATCAGCACCGCGTCGGTGCCGGCCGCGCGGCGGAACAGGTCGCGCAGGTTCCGCGCCGTCTCGCCGATGTACTTCGAGGTGATCGTGGCCAGGTCGACGCGGAAGAGATCGGTGCCGATGTCGCGTGCGATCACCTGCGCGGCCATCGTCTTGCCCGTGCCCGAGGGGCCCGAGAACAGGGCGACCAGGCCGCGGCCGCGGGGGAACAGCCGCCGCACCTCGGCGCGCGCCCAGAACGCGCGGGCATGCGCGGCCTCGAAGGCGAAGTCGCGCAGCCCCGTCATCAGCGCCCCGGGCAGCACCAGGTCGTGCCAGTCGAAGGGCGTCTCCAGCCGCTCGGCCCGCTCGCCGAGACGCCCGGCCGCGGCGGCCGAGAGCCGGGCCTCGGCCTCGGCCAGCGTCACCGGACCCTGGCGCGACAGGGCCTCGAGATCGGCCAGCGCCGTGGCGGGGCGGGCGGCGAGGCGGGCACGCCCGTCCGGCGCCCAGGCGGCGCTGGCCGGGACGAGGCGGGCGAGCAGCCCCGCGCGGGCATCGGCGTCCGGCGGCGGCAGCGTCACCTCGAGATCGGCGGCCAGCGGTTCGGGCGCGAGCGCATCGTCGCCCTCGGGCAGCACGACGTTCAGCATCGCGGGGACCAGCCGGTGCGGCCGCGCGGGCGGCGTGCCGCGCCAGACCGGCACGGCACCGGACGCGATGGCATGGCGCTCGGCCAGCATCCAGCGCCGCGGCCAGTCCGTGCCCCCGGCCTGCCCGCCGGCCGCCGGCCCGGGCTCCAGCGCCATGGCCGGGCGGCCGAGCGTCGCGGCCACGGCGGCGGCGAAGCGGGCCCGACCGGTGCCGGGCGCGGCGCGCAGGACCAGGCGCACGCCCCGCCCCTCGGCCCAGTGGGCACGGATCGCGCCGGCCGTCGCCTCGACGGGCCAGCCGGCGGCGTCGGCCGCGCCCGGCTCCAGCGGCTCGGCCAGCGCGGCAAGGTCGGGATGGGCGCGGATCTCGCCCGCCAGCCAGAACGCCAGCACCGGGTCGGCGGCCAGGAGCGGCGGCTCGCCCGGCGCGGCGGTCGCCTCGACCAGCCCCCAGGCGGCCAGCGCGCCGGCCGGGTCCCAGATCGGCCGGGCGAGACCGTAGAGCCGCTGCACCAGCGCCTCGCTCGCCGCCATCCGCCCGGTCAGCCGGTAGACCGTGCCGGCCAGCGCGGGCTCGATCCGCAGCGCCAGCGTCACCGCCAGGATCGCCCTCTCGCCCGCGTCCAGCCCGAAGGCCCGGGCGATGTCGCCCAGCATCCGGCCCCCGGCCTCGAGCCGCGCATCGGCGGCCGCGATGCGGGCGTTGGGACCGGCCGCCGCGGCGATCCAGGCGGCCTCGGCCGCCGGGCGGTCGGCAGCAGGACCGGCAGCGGGACCGGCAGCGGGACCGGCACCAGGACCCGCGGCGTCGCCCAGGCTCGCCAGCCAGGCCTCGCGCCGGTCGAGCCGGGCCAGAACGCTCTCCACCAGCGCCTCGCCCTCGGCGACGCCGGT
>JBCBPG010000650.1:0-3084 GCA_039820865.1 Pseudomonadota bacterium | reverse complement strand
TGCCACCCTCATGACCCGCGTTCCCGATATCGAATACGACGCCTATCTCCGCGTCGTCTGATCACCGCACGGGGTCCCATCCCGGCGTCGGAGCCGTCCGACCGGGGCAAGACGGGTGGGTGGGCGGGGCGCGCCCCGGTCGGGCGGCCGGCGGCCTGGCGGGACGGACGAGGCCCGTCGCCGGCCCCACCCGCCCACCCGCCGGCGACGGGCCTCGTCCGCGCATGACGCATGACGGGTGACGGGGTCGCGGGACCAGGGTCAGGCGACGTAGACGGCGGTGTGCCCGGCGGCGTCTGCCGACCGGGCAAGCGCCTCGCGGCCCAGCAGGCCTTCGGTCGTGTCGACCACCGAGACGACCGAAGCGGCGTTGGCCGACGCCTCGAGCATGGCGCGCCGGGGCTCGCGCCCTTCGGCCAGCGCGGCGGAGAGGGTGGCGGTGAAGCTGTCGCCCGCCCCTGCCGTGCCGGCGACGCGCGCCGGCAGCGAGGGGTGCCAGAGCATGCCTTCGGGGCCTGCGAGCCAGGCGCCCTCGGTCCCGTTGGTGAGCACGACGAAGCGGGGGCCGGCCTCGCGGAGGGCGGCGAGGAAGCGAAGGAGGCCGATCTGGAAGCCGCCGCCCGAGAGGCCGCGGCTGAGGAGGTCCGGCGCGCCGGCCGGCGGGATCGGGTCTGGCGCCTCGCCGCGGGCGGCAATGGCCGGCACCAGCGCTTCGGCCTCGACGCGGTTGATCGACAGGAGGTCGATATCGGCCAGCGCCGCGAGCACGGCGGCGGTGCGCGAGGTGAGGTGGCGGATGCCCGGGTTCGCGGTGACCATGGCGCCGGCTGCCCGGCCCTTCCCGGCGATCAGCCCGAAGGCGTCGGCCGAATGCGAGGAGAGCGGCGCGATATGGACGAGATCGCGCCCCGCGAAGGCGGCGTCTGGCAGGGTACCGGGGCCGATACCCTCGTTCGCGCCGCGATGCACGAAGATCGAGGCGTTCCGGTCGTGGCTGGCCACCATCACTGCCGTGCCGGTCGCCGCGTCCGGTGTGTCGGCCAGCCAGGTCGCGTCGATGGCGTTGGCGGCAAGGTGCTCGCGCACCGCGCCTGCGTTGAGGTCGCGGCCCAGGCGGGCGATGACCGCGCTTTCCCAGCCGAGGCGTGCCAGGGCGACCGCCGTGTTGCAGGCGCCGCCGCCGACATGGGTGGTGATCGACTGTGCCGCCACCTTGCGCCCGGCCTCGAGCATCAGGAACGAGCGGGTGTCGTTCGAGAAGGTAACCCGCTCGATGTTCTCGGCCGCGACGATCGAGATGATGTCGATCATCGCCGAGCCTATGTGCAGCGATCGTCGTGTCCCGGTCATGGCCAAGCTGTCCCGGCCGGGCGATGGGTCTGTCAATGGGGCGGCCTCGCGGCGCTCGGCCGCGGAGGCTGCCTCCGGCCCCTGCGGGGCCTGCGGCGGAAGACCGGCACGTGTCCGCTCAGGCGCTTGCGGGTCGGGAGCCGGGGGCGTGGCAGGCGATGTCGAGGCCATCGATCAGGCGGCTCGAGAGGCTGAGACGGGGGGCGGTGAAGCGATCGTCGGCGGGGGGCGGGCGCCGGGCGAGCGGGCCGCCCGTGGCGCGGTCGTCGAGAATGCGGGCGAGCCCCTCGGCGAGCGAGGCCGCATCGCCCGCGCGGTGGGTGACGACACCGTCGGGCAGATGCTCGGCCGCGGGCACGACATCGGAGGCGACGACGGGCACGCCCTTGAGCCAGGCCTCGACGACGACCATGGCGAAGCCTTCGGGGAAGGCGGGCGTGGTGGGGCAGGCGAGCGCGTCGGCGGTGTCCACGAGCGCGAAGACCGCCTCGCCGTCGATCCGGCCCATGACGTCTATGGCCCCGGCCGCCGGGGAACGGGCGACGGTCTCGCGGAGTGCGCCCAGCGCGGCCCCGTCGCCGGCGATCGAGACGCGGAGGGCGCGGCCGGCCGCGATCAGCCGCTCGGCCGCCTCGACCAGGGTGAAGACGCCCTTGGAGTGCTCGATCCGGCCGAGGAAGACGACATGGGCGGGGCCGTCGGCCGCGGGCCGTGCTGCGGGCGCGCCGAGGCGGGCGGGGTCGTAGAAGGGCAGCTGCAGGTGCAGGTTGCGGATCGGGCCGCGCGCCGTCTCCTCCAACTGACGCCGGATCGCGTCCGAGGCGACGACGGTCGTGTCGAAGACCCGGTTCCAGAGCGCGCCGGAGAGACGGCCGGCCCAGGCGCGGCTCCGCGACGGCCGGAGGCCGAGGGGCCAGAGCGTGTTGTGGAGCGAGATCGCGACGCGCATCCCCCCCGCCCTGGCCCCGATGAGCGGCCAGGCGTGGAGCAGCCCCCGCTGCACGATGATCAGGTCGGCGCGATGCTGGCGGGCCGCGCGGGTGATGGCACGCGCCTGCGCGATCGCGGCGGCGTGGTAGCGCCAGCCCGTGCCCTCGACCAGCGGCAGGGGGCGGAAGGCGAAGCGGGCACCGCGCACCTCGACCGGGTCGAGGGTGCTGGCAGGATCGGCGGGCAGGACGAGCGCGTCGCTGCCGAGCGCCCTGGCCACGTCGTAGAGCTGGGCGGAGTAGGCGGTGTTCGGTGTCCGCGGCTCGTCGCGCCCCTCGCGCCAATGCGCGAAGGTGCCGAGCACGTCGCCGTGACCCGTGACGCAGACCAGCCGCCGCCCGACGCCGGCCGCCCTCAGCCGCTCGACCGCGGGCGCAAGCGCGGGATCGATGGTCTCGACGGTCATGGCGCTCCCCTGCGGCGGTGGCCTCGCCGCCCCTCCCGGGGCCCTCCCGGGCCTCGCCGCGGTTGCCCGGGCGGATCATTGCCGGAGGCCGGGCGCGATCTCAAGCGAGGTCGCGGCTGCCGGGGCCTGGCGCGACCACGGCGACGGTGGCCGCCCGACCGGCGCGACGCGGGCGGGCGGGTGGGGCGCGCGCCGGTCGGGCGGCGGTGCTGCGTCGGCGGGAGGGGGCCCGCGCCCGCGCCCCCCCCCCCCCCCCCCCCCCCGCCGGCCCCCCCCCCCCCACCCCCCCCCCCCCCCCACTCCACCCCACCCCCCCCCCCCCCCCCCCCCCCCCCCCC
>JBCBPG010000649.1:0-3097 GCA_039820865.1 Pseudomonadota bacterium | reverse complement strand
GGCGCGGCGGATGGGGCCCGAGATCGCGGCGCAATGCGCGGCGGAGTACGGGAAGAAGGCGCTGGACGGCGCGGGTGCGGCGCAGCTGACGGAACGGCTGGGCGCGCTCTGGCCCGACCTCCGCGCCGAATGCGCCGCCATCGCCGTGCCGGTCGACGAGATGGCGCGCCAGCTGGCGGCGGCGGGGGGCGAGACGACGGCGGCGGGGCTGGGTCTCGACCCCGGCTTCTACCGCGAGGCGGTGCGCCACGGCCACGAGATGCGCAACCGCTTCTCCTTCGCCGACATCGCCTGCGATGCGGGCCTGCTGGACGCCCTCGCGGCGGCGGAGGGGTGATGGCGATCGCGACCGATACCGCACGCGCGCCCTGGCCCACGCGGCTGCGCACCGCGCTCCTCTCGGGCGACCGGCCGTTTCCCTGGCTGGCGCCGCTGATCGCGATGCTGGTCTGCTTCACGATCTATCCGCTGATCTACAACATCTGGCTCTCGTTCCACGAATACGCGCCCTTCAAGCGCGAGCTGGTCTGGGTGGGGGGCGAGAACTGGGTGACGCTCTGGGGTGACGAGCGGTTCTGGTCGTCGCTGACGGTGACCTTCACCTATTTCTTCGTTGTTCTCGGCATCGAGCTGGTGCTGGGCATGGCCATCGCGCTGCTCCTCGACAGCGATGCGCCGGGCTTCGGGCTGCTGCGCGGGCTGCTCACGCTGACGCTGGTGATCCCGCCGGCGATCACGGGGATGATGTTCCTCTTGATGGAGGACGCCGAGTTCGGGGTGATCACCTATGTGCTCGAGAGCATCGGGCTGCTCGACGGCACGGCACCGATACTCGCGACCGGGTCCACCGCGCTCATCGGCGTGATGATCGCCGATATCTGGCAGTGGACGCCCTTCATGGTGCTGATCTTCCTGGCCGGCCTGCGCGCGCTGCCGCCCGAGCCCTACGAGGCCGCGATGCTGGACGGTGCCTCGCCCGCCCAGATCTTCCGGCGCATCACGCTGCCGATGATGTCCAAGGTGATCGCGATCGCGATCCTGATCCGCGGCATCGATGTCTTCCGGATGTTCGACTACGTCTTCGTCATGACCTCGGGCGGGCCCGGCACCTCGACCTACGTGCTCAGCCTCTATGCCTGGCAGCAGACCTTCAGCTTCGTGAAATGGGGCTATGGCGCGACGATCAGCCTGGTCAGCCTGGTCATCATCCTCGTGATCGCCAACGTCTTCATCAAGCTCGCGAAGGTGCGCTGGTGATCGTCGAGAGCAGGGCCCGCCGGCGCACCCGCGCCATCGCCGCCTGGGCGGTCGTCGCGGTCTTCGTGTTCCCGCTCTATTACTGGGTCACGACGGCGTTCAAGAACGCCAACGAGATCTTCAACAAGCCGCCCAATGTCTGGAGCTTCGAGCCGACGTTCCGCAACTTCGAGGAGGTGTTCGGCATCTCGCTCGGCTTCTTCCGCCAGCAGGAGGTGCTGCCGGGCGGGGGCAACTTTTACATGGCACCCCGGCTATGGGATTCGATCGTGGTCGCGGTGGGCTCGACGGCGCTGGCGGTGCTGATCGCGACCTTCGCGGCCTATGCGCTCAGCCGCATGCCCTTTGCCGGGCGCCACGCCTTCGTCGGCTGGGTGCTGTCGACGCGGATGATGCCGCCCGTCGCCGTCGCGATCCCGCTGTTCTTCATCTACAAGGATGTCGGGCTGATGGACAGCTATACCGGCATCATCCTGATCCACGCGGTGATGAACCTGCCGCTTGCCGTGCTGCTGCTGAAGTCGTTCTTCGACGACATCCCCCGCGAGATCGACGAGAGCGCGATCATCGACGGGGCCTCGCGCTGGACGATCTTCCGCCGACTGGTGCTGCCGATGGCCAAGGGCGGGATCGCGGCGACGGCGGTGCTGTGCTTCATCTTCTCGTGGACCGAGTTCGTCTTCGTCCTCACGCTGACGCAGACGGGGCTCAAGACGGTGCCCGTGGTGTCCTCCAGCTTCGTGACCTCGACGGGCACGGCCTGGGGGAACATGGCGGCGCTGGGGGCGGCGGCGATGGTGCCGGCCTTCATCTTCATCCTGCTCGTGCAGAAACAGCTGGTCCGGGGGCTGACCCTGGGCTCGCTCAAGCAATAGCCGCCCGCAAGCCGGGAACAGGACGGGGCGGCAGCCATCAACAGGGAGGAACCAGAGATGCGCGATAGTGACCGGAAACTGTGGGTCGCCAACCTCACGGACCGCTACGTCAAGCGCCAGATCAGCCGGCGCAGCTTCGTCCGCTCGGCCGGCCAGCTCGGCCTCGGGCTCGGCGCCTTCGGGCTCGGCATGAACCGCCCGTTCGGCGGCAACCCGGCCTTCGCCCAGTCCGACGACCTGCGCCCCTCCGAGGAGGTGCTCGCCTGGGTCAAGGAGGTCTCGGCGCCCTTCCGCGGCACCACGCTCAAGCTCGCGACGGAATCGACGCCGCCCTCGAACGCGATCAACAGCCAGCTCAAGCCGTTCTTCGAGGAAGCCTCGGGCATGACGGTCGAGATCGAGGTGCTGCCGCTCGAGCAGGTGCTCCAGAAGCTGACGCTCGACATCGCCAGCCAGCTCGGCACCTACGACCTCTACTACATCGACCAGTCCTGGGCCGCCTTCACCTCGCGCGACGTGTTCGACCCGCGCGAGCAGCTGGCCGACAAGCCCGACCTCGCCATGCCCGGCTGGGCGGTCGAGGATTTCCTGCCCGCGCTGGTCGACGGCATCGCGCGCTACGAGGACCGGCTGGTCGGCGTGCCCTACGACATCCCGATCTTCATCATGATGTACCGCAAGGACATCTGGGAGGACATGGGCTTCGAGGCGCCGACGACGCTGGAGCAGTACTACGAGCAGGCCAAGGCGGTGACCGACCAGATGGGTCCCGACATGTACGGCGCCACCGGCCAGATGAAGTCGGGCCATTACAGCCTGGAATGCGACTGGACGGCCTGGCTCTGGGGCCATGGCGGCTCGATCTTCGATGCCGACCGCAAGTTCGCCGGCAACGACGACCGCGGGCTCGAGGCGATGGAGTACTGGACGCGGCTGCACAAGACGATGCCGCCGGGCGCCACCAG
>JBCBPG010000648.1:0-3097 GCA_039820865.1 Pseudomonadota bacterium | reverse complement strand
GTGCGCATCGGCTACCAGCTCTTCGCCCAGCGCCCGCTCTTCGAGCTGGAGGACTTCCGGCGCTGGCATGATCTGGTGAAGCCGGACGAGGGGAACGACTACCTGAAATGCGTGGGCGCGGGCGAGATGCTGGTCGCCTCGGCCTATGACTTCGAGGATTTCTCGTATCCCCGGCCGGAGCTGCCGAAGCGGATGGAGGGCGACCTGCGCCCGGTCTTGGAGTTCCTGCTGGAGAACCGCTGGCCGATCCGCTTTCACTGCACCTACGAGGAGAGCGCGCACCGCCTGCTGACGGTCCTGGAGGAGGTCGGCCGGGACAAGGGGCTCGAGGAGCTCAACTGGATCTTCGACCATGGCGAGACGATCTCCGAGCGCACCATGGACTGGGTCGCGCGGCTCGGCGGCGGGATCTCGTACCAGAACCGCATCGCGTTCCAGGCGACGGCCTATCGCGAGCGCTATGGCGAGGCGGCGCTGCGGGAGGTGATGCCGGTGCGCAAGATGATGGCCTCGGGCGTGCCGCTGGCCGCCGGCACCGATGCGACGCGGGTGTCGTCCTACAACCCGTGGCTGGCGATCCACTGGGCGGTCTCGGGCAGGGGCCGCGGGGGCGACGTGATCTGGGCCGAGGGCAACCGGCTGACGCGCGAGGAGGCGCTGCGCCACTGGACGGCCGCGGGCGCCTGGTTCTCGCGCGAGGAGGGGGTGAAGGGCCGGCTGATGGCGGGCCGGTTCGCCGATCTCGCGGTGCTGGACCGCGACTATTTCGCCGTGGCCGAGGCCGAGATCGCCGACATCACGGCCGACCTGACGCTGACGGGCGGCAGGGTCGTGCATGCCAAGGGGGCCTTCGCGTTGCACGCTCCGGCGCCTCTCGCCGGGCTGCCCGACTGGTCGCCGGTGCCGGTCTTCGGCGCGCCCGGCGTGGCCGCGTGAGGGGGGGGGGAGATGGACTGGAAACCTTATGCACTCTCGCTCGGCATCGGGCTGGCGGTGGGCGGGCTCTATGCGCTGCTGGGCACGCGCTCGCCCGCGCCGCCGGTGATCGCGCTGCTGGGCCTCTTGGGCATGCTACTGGGCGAGACGGTGGTGTCCTGGGCGCGGGCCAGGGTCACGGCCGAGGTCGCGGCGGCCGAGTGCCTGCATGCCAAGACCTTCGCCGCGGCGCCCGCCCGCAAGGAGCGGTCGTGAGGGGCGCGACGGGGATGCTGGCGGCGCTGCTGGCGGCGCTCTTGGCGGGGCCGGCGATGGCCGAGCCGCTGGTCTTCGAGGGCCGGGTCGAGGCCGCGCGCGAGGCGGTGCTGTCGACGCGGCTGGACGGTGTCGTCTCGGCCGTGCTGTTCGAGGGCGGCGAGCGGGTCGTGGCCGGCCAGCCGCTGATCGAGATGGACCCGGTCGATGCGCGGCTGGCGCTGAGGGTGGCCGAGGCCGAGGTGGCGGCGGCCGAGGCGGAACTGGCCGGGGCGATCCGCAATGCCGACCGCCAGGAGGCGCTGTTCGAGCGGGGCGTGGCCGCGGATGCGGTGGTGGGCCCGGCGCGGACGCGGCGCGCGGCGGCCGAGGCGGCGCTGGCGCTGGCCGAGGCCGGGCGCGCGCGCGCGGCGCTGGATGTCGAGCGGGCGGTGATCCGCGCGCCGATCGACGGCTTCGTCTCGGCGCCGGCCGTGGTCGTGGGCCAGTTCCTGGAGGCCGAGGCGGGACCGCCGCTGGCGAGCGTCGTGGCGCTGGACCCGGTCACCGTCGCCTATCGCGCGCCCTATGCCGACCGGCTGGAGACGCTGAAGGCGACGGGGGCGAGGACGGTGGACGAGATGCTGGCGGGCATCCGGGTGACGCTGGTGCTGCCGGGCGGGCATCCCTTTCCGGCGGTCTCGACGCCCAGGAAGGCGAGCCCTGTCGTCGATCCCGGGACGGGGACGGTCACGGTCTGGGCGTCCTTTGCCAACCCGGACGGGCTGTTGCGCCCGGGCATGGCGGTCACGGTGATGTCCGAGGTGGAAGGAGCAGTGCAATGAGCGTCACGATCACGCGCCATGTCGAGGGCTCGAAGGGGCGGTATGTCGCCCGGGTCGAGGGGATCGAGGGCGCGGCGGAGACCACCTATTCGATCGCGAGCCCGGTGCTGGTGATCGCCGATCACACCGCGGTGCCGGACAGCATGCGCGGCCGGGGCGTGGCGCGCGCGCTGGCCGGGCGGCTGGTCGACGATGCCCGGGCCGAGGGGTTCAGGATCGTGCCGCTCTGCCCCTTCATCAATGCCGAGCGCAAGAAGCATCCCGACTGGGCGGCGGTGTTCTCGTGACCGCGGCAACCGGGCCGGCCCCGGGGGCGATGGCGCCGTTCGGGCACCGGGCGTTCACGATGCTCTGGCTGGCGACGGTGGCGTCGAACATCGGCACCTGGATGCATGACGTGGGTGCGGGCTGGCTGATGACCGAGCTTGCGCCCTCGCCCGCGATGGTGGCGGCGGTGCAGGCGGCGACGACGCTGCCGATCTTCCTGTTCGCGCTGCTCGCGGGGGCGGTGGCGGATATCGTGGACCGCCGGCAGCTGCTGATCCGGGTGAATGCGGGGATGGGCGTGGCGGCGCTGGCGATGGCGGCGCTGGTGCATGGCGGGCTGATGACGCCCTGGCTGCTCCTGGTGTTCACCTTTGTCTTCGGCACGGGCGCGGCCTTCATCGCGCCGGCCTGGCAGGCGATCGTGCCGCGGCTGGTGCCGCGTAGCGAGCTGGGCGCGGCGATCGCGCTCAACTCGATGGGCATCAACGTGAGCCGGGCGATCGGGCCGGCGCTGGCGGGGTTCCTGATCGTGGCCGTGGGGATCGCGGCGCCGTTCCTGGTCAATGCGCTGAGCGTCGTCGGGATCGTCGCGGCGCTCTGGCTGTGGCGGCCCGAGGCGGCCAAGCCTTCGACGCTGCCGCCCGAGGCGGTGGGCGGGGCGATCGTGGCGGGGCTGCGCTATGCGGCCAACAGCGCCGCGCTCAAGGCGACGCTGGTGCGGGCGGCGGCGTTCTTCCTGTTCGCCTCGGCCTTCTGGGCGATGCTGCCGCTGATCGCGCGCGAGGTGCTGGCGGGGGGGCCGACGCTTTACGGGC
>JBCBPG010000647.1:0-3099 GCA_039820865.1 Pseudomonadota bacterium | reverse complement strand
TCGGGCCCGACAGTTTCGCCGTGCCCGCCGTCGCCACGCTGGCGCGCCTGATGGCCGACCGCGACCGCCGGCTGGACCTTGTGGTCGGCCATGCCCGTGGCGCGCTGCTCCTCTCGGCCGCCTTCGCCCTCCTCGCCCGCACCGCGCCGACCGAGGCGGTCGCCCGCGCCGCCCGCGCCCAGGTCGTCACCGCCGGCGCTGCCGTCGCCTTCCCCGAACCCGTGGCGTGGGTGCACCAGGTGATCGGCGCGCTCGACCCGCTCGGCCGGCTGAACGCGGAGGACGGCGTGGACTTCGAGACCATCCCCATGGCCGGCCACCACCTCAACACCCGCCTGCCGGCCGCGCTCGAACTCGATGCGGTGCTGGCCCGCACGCTGGGGGCCGCGGCATGAGCGTCACCGTCCGCCCCCTCGCCGCCGCCGACCGCGAGGAGTGGGGCCAGCTCTGGACCGGCTATCTCACCTTCTACAAGACCCGTGTCGCGCCCGAGGTTTACGACACCTACTTCGCGCGTCTGCTCGGCGACGATCCGCAGGACTATCACGCCCTGGTGGCCGAGCGGGACGGCCGGCTGGTCGGGCTCACCCACTACCTGTTCCACCGCCACGGCTGGCGGGTCGAGAACGTCGTCTACCTCCAGGACCTCTATGTCGACCCGGAGACGCGCGGCACCGGCGCCGGGCGCGCGCTGATCGAGGCGGTCTATGCCGCCGCCGATGCCGCCGGCTGCCCGTCGGTCTACTGGCTGACCCAGACGGACAACGCGACCGCGCGGCAACTCTACGACCGCATCGCGACACCCACCGATTTCATGAAGTACCAGCGTTGAGCCCATGATCACCAAAGCCCGCGCCCTCCTCCTCGCCGCAGCGTTCGCGCTTTCGGCCTGTGCGACCAGCGAGACGGGCTGGACCGGGGCCCGGCCCTCGGCCTCGCCCATCGAGTTCGGGCTCCGGCCCCAGGGCGGCACGGCCTATGACAACGGCGACCTGGCGGCGCTGTTCCTGCGCCTCGCCTTCGAGATGGAGACCGGGCAGAGCCTGGCCTCGTCCAACCGGCTCGAGGCGCCCGTGCTGCTGGTGCCGGACCCGGCCTTCGGCGATGCGCTGGACAGCTTTCTCGACGGGTTCTCGAACTGGATGATCCTGCATGCCGGCCTCGAGATGCGGCGTGCCCCCGCCGGCCAGCCCGGTGCGCCCCATGCGCCCGACGCAGCCGGTGCGGCCGGTGCGGCCGCGGTTGCCGCCAAGAACGCGGGTGCCGGGGGGCAGGTCGTGGGCAAGGCCGCCGGCAGCATCATCGCCCTGCGCCCCGTCGCCGCTGCCTGGCGCGACCGCGCAGCCGCCGATTTCGCCTGCTTCGTCCTATACGGCCCGCCGATCGACCCGGCCGAACTGCGCGGGCGGGCGGCGATCGACGCGCATTTTGACCGCTGGACCGACAGCGGGATCGTCACCGTCTACCTGCCCACCGATCTCGAGGGCGAGCAGCTGGCGTCGTGCCTGTACGAGGAGATCCTGCAGGGCCTCGGCGTCGCCAACGACATCCCGGACCTGCTTGAGAGCATCTTCAACGACGACGAGATCCATCACCAGCCGACCGCGCTCGACATGCTGATGGTGCGCACGCTCTACGCCATCGGCCCCGAGGCCGCGCGCGACCCCGACCGCGCCTATGTCGAGGCTCGCCGCGCGCTCGAGGTGCTGAACCCGGCCGGAAACGCCCCCGATGCGCAGCGCCTGACGCTGGTGACGCGGGACGAGGCGCTGGCCTATACCCGCGCGGTCGGCCTGGCGATGATGCGCGACGGCAGCGGGCGGCGCCAGCTCAGCCCGGGCGAGACGGCCGAGATCGTGCGCGCCATCGCGGGCAAGCCGGCGGCGCTGCGCTGCAGCGGCCTGTTCCTGCACGCCCAGGTCCTGCGCCGCGACGAACGGCCCGAGGCGCGACGCGTGCTGGAGACCGCCGCCGACGCCTGCACCGAGGCCGCGCCCGAAGACACGCTGCGCGCCGCGCTGATCGATGCCGAGCGCGCCATCCTGCTGGTGCGCGAGCAGCGCCGGCGCGAGGCACTGGACGCCATCCAGGGTGTGCCGAGCGTGCTGGCGCGCCACGGCCAGGCCGAGCTTGCCACCGAGATCGCCGCCGTCGGCATCGTCCTCGACAGCATCGACGACGTGCCCGGCGGGGGCGGCGGGTGAGGCACGGCCCCGACGGCCACGTCTTGCAGAAACCCCGCGGCGCTGGCACGACGCGGGCGGCGGCGCGATCGCTGCCGCCAGCCGTCCCGCACCCGGAGCCCGCCCATGGTCCTCGCGCTGATCTTCCTCGCCGCCGGCTTCGCGATCGGCTGGGTCCGGACGGCGCGCCGTGGCGGGCACACGGGGGACAAGGTGCAGATGGGTTTCGCCCATGCGATCCCGGCCGCACTGCTCGGTTTCGCGATCTCGATCCTGCTGGTGAACCTCGGCGCCTGAGGCCGCGGCGTCCCGGGGCATCCGCGGGCGTCGCCAGCGCCCGAGCGATAGGCTAGACCTGCGCCATGTTCCTCGATCTCTTCCTCGGCCTGCGCGCCGCCGGTGTGCCCGTCTCGCTCCGCGAGCACCTGACGCTGCTCGAGGCCATGCAGGCGGGGCTGGCCGAGTTCGAGATAGACGCCTTCTACACCCTCTCCCGCGCCGCGCTGGTCAAGGACGAGCGTCATCTCGACCGCTTCGACCGCGTCTTCGCACAGGTCTTCAGGGGGCTGGAGGCGGTCGGCGGTGCCGAGGGCCCGGATGTCCGCGCGCTGCCCACCGAATGGCTGAGGCGCCTCGCCGAGAAGCACCTGAGCGACGAGGAAAAGGCGCTGGTCGAAAGCCTCGGCGGGTTCGACAAGCTGATGGAGACGCTGGCCGAGCGCCTCAGGGAACAGCAGGGCCGCCACCAGGGCGGCAGCAAGTGGATCGGCACCGCCGGCACCTCGCCCTTCGGCGCCTATGGCTACAATCCCGAAGGCGTGCGCATCGGCCAGGCCGAGAGCCGCCACCGCCGCGCCGTCAAGGTCTGGGACCGCCGCCAGTTCCGCAACCTGGACGGCGACGTCCAGCTCGGCAC
>JBCBPG010000646.1:0-3111 GCA_039820865.1 Pseudomonadota bacterium | reverse complement strand
GGGCTCTACGAGGCCTTCTTCGCGTCGCTGCCGGCGCGCGACCTGAGGATGCGCTTCTTCTCGAGCATGCGCCGGGTGCCGCCCTCGATGATCGCGACCCTGACGCAGATCGACTATGCGCGCGCCATGGCCTTCGTGGCGCTGGACCCGGCGGACGGGCGGATGCTGGGGGCCGTGCGCCTCTCGACCGACGCGGATGGCGAGCGGGCGGAATACGGCGTCGCGGTGCGCTCGGACCTCGCGGGCAAGGGCCTCGGCACCGCGCTGATGCGCCGGATCATCCGCCACGGCCGCGAGATCGGCCTGGCCGAGATCTGGGGCGACGTGCTGGCCGAGAACGCCGGCATGCTGCACGTCGCCGGGCGCCTGGGCTTCGAGGCCGCCCCCAGCGAGGAAGGCGTCGTCCAGGTCGCGCTCAGGATGGACAGCCCCGCCGCCGAAGCCGCCTGACCGCCCACCCCAGGCGCAGGGACACAGCGCCGCGGAGGACCGCGAAGTCCGGGGCGGGTCAAGGATCGCCGAAGGCGACGGGCAAGGCCCGCTCGTCCTTGACGCGCCCCGGCCTTCGCCCACGCTCCCGGAAGTCCCCTTTGATCCCGTCAAAGGGGACTGCCCAGCGGCGAGCGTCCCCTTCCCCCTTTCCGACGGTGCGTTCCACGCACCCTGCGGCGCCTCGAAGACCGTCCCGGCCGGGAAACCCCGCAGGCAGCATCGCGGCGACCAGCCGCGATTCCGCTTGCACCGCCTATTCCGGCTCCTCGATCATGTGGCGCTTGAGCAGCGGCACCTGGCAGGCGACGAAGACCAGCGTGATCGGGATGTTGGCGAAGGTCTTGAACGCCACCCAGGTCTCGGTGTCCTGCGTGCGCCAGACGACCTCGTTCAGCACCGCCATGCCGATGAAGAAGCCGCACCAGCGCTGGGTGAAGATCGTCCAGCCCCGCTCGTCCAGCGGCAGCGCCTCGCCCATCACGAACTGGATGTAGCTGCGCCCCTGCATCAGCCCGATCGCCAGCACCAGCGCGAACAGCCCGTTCACGATGGTCGGCTTCATCTTGATGAAGGTCTCGTCCTGCAGCCAGAGCGTCAGGCCGCCGAAGACCGCCACCACCACCGCCGTGACCACCGCCATCCGCGGCAGCGTGCCGAACATCGTGCGCGAGAGCACCAGCGAGACCAGCGTGGCCAGCATGAACACCGCGGTCGCCACGAAGAGCGGCCCGCTGTCGCCCGAGAGCGCCGGCCCGTCGACGATGTCGCCGAGGAGCGCGCGGGCAAGATCGGAGCGGACGATATCCTCGCCCAGTTGGAAGGCGGCGAAGAAGACCAGGAGCGGCCCGAACTCGAGCACGGTTTTCATGAAGGTTCCCTCAGCGGACGACGTGCCGCTCACCTAGCCCGCCGGCCCGGCGCTGTCATCGTCCGGCGACTCACTCGGGACGCGGCACGGCCGCTCGAGGCCCGATCCGGGACAGGCCGGGCCCCGGGTGTGGCCGAGGGGCCGGTTGCGCGACCGATAATGGCGCAGCGGCCGGGCGCCGGCGCCACTCTCCTTCCGGTTGAATCGCCCCCGTGCTAAGCATGAGGTGCCCGCTTGGAATGCAACTGTGCAGGACTTCGTGAATGAGAGCCTAAGAACGGCCGGATTTCCTTCCAATTCGGCCCGTCCACTTCCGCCGCATGAAAAAGAAATGGTTCATGCGTGCGGGCATTAGGTTTTGCGAAGCAACCGTACAACATGATTTTGGGTGCCGCCGGGGTGGCGCGCACAACGGGAACGGGCAGGGCGGGGCCGACAGACCGGGAATAACCGGGCCGCGGCACCGTTGAGACAGCAGGACACGGCCAGCCGCAGGTGGCGGCAGCGGCCGGAAGCGGAGAGCGAGATGCCGAAGGACGAAAACACGGTGCGACGCGAGGCCACCGGGATCAACGACGACCAGGACCCCCTCGAACCCGGGCGCACCGGCGAGCCGGCCGACCTCGAGCCCACGGTCGAGCTTGGCGTGACCGAGCGGGCCATGCTGATGGCGGGCGAGTAACCGCACCCGTCGCAGGTCCGGCCAAGGGCCCGGCCAGGCGGCCAGGCCGAGGGGCCGGTCGAGGGCAGAGGCCGAGGGGCCGGTCGAGGGCAGAGGCCGAGGGGCCCGGTCGCGGCAAGTGACACGGCCGGGCGCCGCACCGCGGGGCCGGCCGCGACCGGGACGGCGCCGGTCAGTCGGCGCTGCCCGTGATCGCGGCAGCGAACTCGCCCGGGTCGAAGGGCTGCAGGTCGTCGATCTGCTCGCCCACGCCGATCGCGTGGATCGGCAGCGCGAACCGGGCGGCCAGCGCCACCAGCACGCCGCCCTTGGCCGTGCCGTCCAGCTTGGTCATCACCAGGCCCGAGACATCGGCGATCTTCCGGAAGATCTCGACCTGGGCCAGCGCGTTCTGGCCCGTCGTCGCGTCCAGCACCAGGAGCGTGTTGTGCGGCGCCTCCGGGTCCTTCTTGCGGATCACCCGGATGATCTTGGCCAGCTCCTCCATCAGGTCGGCCCGGTTCTGCAGCCGCCCCGCCGTGTCGATCAGCAGCAGATCCGCCCCGTCCCGCTCGGCCGCCACCAGCGCCTCGAAGGCCAGCGAGGCCGGGTCCGAGCCCTGCGCCGCCGTCATCACCGGCACGCCCGCCCGCTCGCCCCAGACCTGGAGCTGCTCGACCGCCGCGGCGCGGAAGGTGTCGCCGGCCGCGATCACCACCTTCTTGCCCGCGCCCGTCAGCTGGCTCGCCAGCTTGCCGATCGTCGTCGTCTTGCCCGAGCCGTTGACACCCACCACCAGCACCACCTGGGGGCGCCTGGCATAGATCGGCAGCGGTCGCGCCACCGGCGCCAGGATCTCGGCAATCTCGTCGGCCAACAGCCGCTTCAGCGTCGCCGTGTCGACCCGCCGGCCATAATGCCGCTCGCTCAGCCGCGCCGAGAGCTGGACCGAGGTCTCGACCCCCATATCCGCCTGGATCAGCACGTCCTCCAGCGCCTCGAGCATGTCGACGACGATCGGCAAGCTGGCGAGCCAGCTGACGGGGGCGGGCAAGAAGGTGGTGATCGCGGCCGGCGACACCTTCCGCGC
>JBCBPG010000645.1:0-3111 GCA_039820865.1 Pseudomonadota bacterium | reverse complement strand
TCTACAAGCCGCAGCTGCATAGCGCGATGTCGATCTTCTTCCGGATCGCGGGCGTCGGGCTGACGCTCGGCGCGCTGCTGATGGTCTGGTGGTTCCTGGCCGCCGCGACCGGCGCGCAGGCCTTCGCCGCCGCCGACGGCGTGATCACCTCGTTCATCGGCGATCTGGTGATGCTGGGGTCGCTCGCGGCGCTGGCCTATCACCTGGCCAACGGCATCCGGCACCTGGTCTGGGACTTCGGCTACGGCTTCGGGCTCGAGCAGGTCCGCCAGTCGGGCTTCGTCGTCCTGGGCGCAACCGGGGTGCTCACCCTCCTCGTCATCATCCTGGCCTGAGAGGCACCCCATGGCTGACAGCGCGAATACCGATTTCCGCACCCCCCGCGCCCGCGCCCGCTATCTGGGCGCCGCCGGCGGCACGCATCACTGGGCGACGATCAACATCACCTCGGTGATGCTGATCCCGCTGACCGTCCTCTTCGTCGTCCCCTTCGCCCAGGCGCTGGGGTCGAGCCATGACGAGGTCCTCGCCCTCTACCGCCAGCCGTTTCACGCCCTCGTGGCGGTGCTGTTCATCGGCGTGACGTTTCACCACCTGTGGCAGGGGCTGCAGGTCGTGATCGAGGACTATGTGCATCACAAGGGCTGGCTGGTCGCGCTGCTGCTCGCGAACACGCTGGTCTGCGGCTTCGCGGGCGTCGCCGGCGCCTTCGCGGTGCTCAAGATCGCCTTCAGCGGCTGAGACGGCCGCCGCGCCCGACACGGTATCGAGACGAGGATCCGATGACTTCCTACACCTACTTCGATCACAAGTATGATGTCGTCGTTGTCGGCGCCGGCGGTGCCGGGCTGCGCGCCACGCTGGGGATGGCCGAGCAGGGGCTGCGCACCGCCTGCATCACCAAGGTCTTCCCGACGCGCTCGCACACCGTCGCGGCGCAGGGCGGCATCGCGGCCAGCCTCGGCAACATGGGCCCCGACAGCTGGCAGTGGCACATGTACGACACCGTCAAGGGGTCGGACTGGCTGGGCGACAGCGACGCCATGGAGTACCTCGCCCGCGAGGCGCCCAAGGCGGTCTACGAGCTCGAGCACTACGGCGTGCCGTTCTCCCGCACCGAGGCCGGCAAGATCTACCAGCGCCCCTTCGGCGGCCACACCACCGAGTTCGGCGAGGGCCCGCCGGTCCAGCGCACCGCCGCCGCCGCCGACCGGACCGGCCACGCGATCCTGCACACGCTCTATGGCCAGTCGCTCAAGCACAACGCCGAGTTCTTCATCGAGTACTTCGCCACCGACCTGGTGATGGATGGCGACGGCGCCTGCACCGGCTGCATCGCCTGGAACCTCGATGACGGCACGATCCACCGCTTCGCCGCCAAGATGGTGGTGCTGGCGACGGGCGGCTACGGGCGCGCGTACTTCTCCGCCACCTCGGCCCATACCTGCACCGGCGACGGCGGCGGCATGGTCGCCCGCGCTGGCCTGCCGCTCCAGGACATGGAGTTCGTGCAGTTCCACCCGACGGGCATCTACGGCGCCGGCTGCCTGATCACCGAGGGCGCGCGCGGCGAGGGCGGCTACCTGACCAACAGCGAGGGCGAGCGCTTCATGGAGCGCTATGCGCCGACCTACAAGGACCTCGCCTCGCGCGACGTCGTCTCGCGCTGCATGACGATGGAGATCCGCGAGGGCCGCGGCGTCGGGCCCAAGAAGGACCACATCCACCTGCACCTCAACCACCTGCCGCCCGAGACGCTGGCGAGCCGTCTGCCCGGCATCTCGGAATCGGCGCGCATCTTCGCCGGCGTCGACGTGACCAAGGACCCGATCCCGGTGCTGCCGACGGTGCACTACAACATGGGCGGCATCCCCACGAACTACTGGGGCGAGGTGCTGAGCCCCACGGACGAGGAGCCCGACCGCATCGTCCCGGGCCTGATGGCCGTGGGCGAGGCCGGCTGCGCGTCCGTCCACGGGGCCAACCGCCTCGGCTCGAACTCGCTCATCGACCTCGTCGTCTTCGGCCGCGCCGCCGCGATCCGCGCGGGCAAGGTCGTCGACCGCGAGAGCGCGGTGCCCGAGCTCAACGCCCATGCGCTCGACAAGGCGATGGACCGCTTCGACCGCACCCGCCACGCCAATGGCGAGACGCCGACCGCGGTGCTGCGCGGCGACCTGCAGGTGGCGATGCAGGAGGACGCGGCCGTCTTCCGCACCGGCGAGACGCTGAAATCGGGCTGCGAGCGGGTCAGCGCCATCCACCAGCGCTCGGCCGATCTCAAGGTCACCGACCGGTCGCTGATCTGGAACTCCGACCTTATGGAGACGCTGGAGTTCGAGAACCTGATGCCGAACGCGCTGGCCACCGTCTACTCGGCCGAGGCGCGGACCGAGAGCCGCGGCGCCCATGCCCGCGAGGACTTCTCGACGCGCGATGACGAGACCTGGCGCAAGCACTCGCTCGCCTGGATCGCCGAGACGGGGGCCACCGACCTGGCCTACCGCCCCGTCCATCTCGACCCGCTGACCGGCGAGAACGAGGGCGGCATCCCGCTTGCCCGCATCGCCCCCAAGGCACGCGTCTACTGAGATGGCCGCCGCGGGGGAGAGCGACGTTGACGCCGAGTTCACCCCCGGCGGCTCGCGCATCATCCACGGCAAGGAACCGGCCGAGGGCTGGACCGCCCCGGCCGAGTTCGCGCCCAACATCGAGGCGATCGAGGCGCATCTCGAGCCCTTCTTCGGCACCGTCACCTCGGTCATCCACGAGATCGTCTCGGACCGGATCCACCTCGACGTACTGACCTTCGAGCCCCGGGAAGGGCGCGAGCACTGGCTCTACGTCACCTCGGGCATGGGCGATCTGCGGATGACCCTGCCCGACGGGCTCGACCCGGCCGACTACGCGCGCGCCGAGCTCTGCATCGCGCTGCCGGCCGAGTGGGGGGACGAATTGCGGACCGCGGCGCCTGCCGCCGGCGGCAGCCGGTTCTGGCCGATCAGCCTCATGAAGTGGCTGGCGCGCTACCCGCATGCCGCCGGCACCTGGTTCGGCGCGGGCCATACCATCCCGATGGGCGAGCCGCTCGGCGACGACACCGTCATGGAC
>JBCBPG010000644.1:0-3116 GCA_039820865.1 Pseudomonadota bacterium | reverse complement strand
GTCTCGCTCGAGATCACGCTGACGGTCACCGTCGTCTCGATCCTGCTCGCCTACCCGCTCGCCTGGATCATCGCCTACCGCGTGCCGTCCCGCTGGCAGCGCCTCGCGCTCCTGCTCGCGCTCCTGCCCTTCTGGACGTCCTATGTCGTGCGCTCCTACGCATGGCTCCTGGTGCTGTCGCGCGAGGCGCTGCCAGCGGGGCGGCACGCGGTAGGCGATGATCCAGGCGAGCGGGTAGGCGAGCAGGATCGAGACGACGGTGACCGTCAGCGTGATCTCGAGCGAGACGCCGAAGGCGCGGGTCATGAAGCCGCGCTCGACCAGGGCGGCGTAGTTGTCCGGGTAGAGGCCCCAGACCAGCATGCGGCCTTCGAGCGTCGCCAGCGACATCGCGGCCATGACCACGAAGGGGACGACGAAGAAGGCGAGCGTCCAGAGGAGCGCGGGCGCAAGGCAGGCCCAGGCGGCGGTGTCGGCGCGCCTGCGGCCCGTCAGCCTGCGCTGACGGTGCCTCCGGCGCATGGCGTCGGGCCCCGCCGTCGGGGGATCGGCGGGGCGATCGGTCATGGGGCCCGTGGGGGCGCCGGACACGGGCGTCAGCGCTGGATCATCTCGAGCCAGGCGTCCTGCATGGCGGCGTCGAGGTCGGCATCGGGGGCGGGATAGAGCTGGGAGCGGGCGAGATAGGCGGCCTGCTCGTCCCAGCGCAGGATCGCCTTCTGCGCGTCGGTCAGGACCTCGCCGGCCTTGGCGTTCGCGGGCATGCCCCAAAAGCAGGAGGAGGTGGCGAGGCGGGCCTGGCCCTCGGGGCTGGTGATGTACTTCACGAATTCGAGCGCGAGGTCCTTGTTCTCGCTGTCGGCGAGGATGCCGATGGACTGCGACCAGCGCACGGCCCCCTGCTCGGGGATGGTCCAGGTGAGCGCCGGGCGGTCTTCGGCCAGCACGGCGGTCAGCCACTCGCCGCCGCCGACGACGATGTCGACCTCGCCGGTGGCAAGCGCGGTCTGGCTCTCGACCACGCCGCCGACCGAGGCGGCCGCGTCCTTCATGGCAAAGAGGGTTTCCTGGAGCGCGGCAAGCTCGTCCTCGCCGATCTCGGCCGTGGGGATGCCCTCGGCGATGGCGGCGAGGCCGATCAGCGGCAGGTAGTAGTCGTAGATCGCGATGCGCCCGGCGTATTTCTCCGACCACACGGCGGAGAGGTCGGCCATGTCGGCCGGGTCCACGGCGTCGGCGTTGTAGGAGATGGTGTTGTAGCCGAACTTCTCGGTGACGGCGTAGGTGACGCCGCCGGGGGCGGTGCTCTCGGCCATCACGACCTCGGGGAAGAAGTCGGCGACGGGCAGGTCATCGGCCGGGAGCGGCGCCATCAGGCCGGCCTCGACCGCGCGGGGGACGTCGATGCCGTCGATGACCAGCACGTCCCAGTCGCCGGGGCGCGACTGTTCGAGAAGGGCGAGGGCGGCGCCCGTGCCTTCGTATTCGCGGAGATTGACGGTGACGCCGTGCGCTTCCTCGAAGGGCTCGATCAGCGCGGGGTCGGTGTGGTCGCACCAGACGAGCGCGTTGAGGCTGTCCTGCGCGACCGCGCCGAGGGGGGCGAGGGCAACGAGCGCCGAGCTGGCGAGCAGGCGGGCGATCGGGCGGGCCTTGGGGTGGGCCATCGGGTGGGCAAGCTGGCGGGCAAGCTGGCGGGGCATCTGGGTCATCGGTCACTCCGTCTCGGCGCCGCACGCGGGCCGGGGGCCGGGCGGCGCGATCCCGAACGCTGCGGGGGGGCGGGAGAGACTGTCAACGACCAAGACGGCCGGCGTGGCCGACACTCCGCAGGGTGGGACGGGCGGGCCGTGCCGGACGCCGCGCACCGTGGGGGCGGGGCGCGTCAGCCCGCCGGCAGCATTCGGTACCCGGCGTCCGGCATCGCGGGATCGGCGGACGTGCGCGCGGCGCTGTCGGCATGGAGGCCGGCGGCGACCAGGGCGGCGATCGAGGGGGCGACAACCTCACGGCAGCGCCGGCCGTGGAAGAGCGAGAAGTGGCCCGCGCGCTCGACCAGCAGACGATGGCGTCGCGCCGCCGGCAGGCCGGTACAGAGCGCATGGGCCGCCGCGGTCTGGCCGGGGGCGGCAATGTCGTCCTCGGCCCCCTCGATCGTCAGCAGCGCGCCCGTGCGGATGGCGCCCGGATCCACCCGCCGACCGGCGACCGACATCCGCCCCGCGCGCAGTGCCGGGCGGCGGTAGAGCGTCTCGATCCCCTCGAGAAAGATGCGCCGGTCGAGGTCCATGATCGCGGTGAAGAGATCGGAGAAGGGGAAGCGCCCCGGCTCGGCACCATCGTCGTCGAACAGCTTGGCGCGAAGCTCGCGCCCCTCGGCGATGTGACGCGCGGCATAGGCCATGAGGCCCGCGAGCTGGCGCTCGGCCGGGTAGACGGTGCGCCCGCGACCCTCGAACGGCGGTGTCACGCCATGGACGGCGGCCAGCGCCAGCAGCGGCGCCGGGGTGGCACGCAGCATCGAGACGATGCGCGTGGGCGCGGCGTCCGGGTCGATGGGGGCGCCGATCAGGATGGTGGCGCGGGGGGCGCTGGCCGGCGCCGTGGCACGGGCGGCGAGGAGCGAGGCGGCGGCCAGGGTGGACACCCCGCTCTGGCAGAGGCCGAGGAGCGGTGTGTCGGGCGGCAGCTCGCCATGGGCGGCCATGATCGCCCGGACATTGTCGTCGAGGCCGAACCGGCCGGCCGCCAGCGGGACGTGGCGGGCATTCGCCCAGTCGACGACATGGACGCGGAACTCGGCCAGGAGGGCGAGGACAAGATCGCGCATCAGCACGGGGAAGTGACCCGAGAGCGGCGGCACCAGCAGGATGTCGCCGAGCGGCGCGCCCCCGGCCCGCTCGAAGCCGAGGCGGCGGAAGAAGGGACGCCCGGGGCCCGCGCGCTCGATCACCGGCTCGCGCGTGGTGCCGATCGCGACGCTGTCGATCAGGAAGGGACGGTGGCGGGGCTGAAGCGCCCCGGCATGGAGCGCCGGCTGCGCGCGCGGGGGCGCGAGCGCCGCTGCACGGATGGCCGCGGCGTCGCCGGGCCGGGCGGTACAGGGCTCGCTCCCG
>JBCBPG010000643.1:0-3117 GCA_039820865.1 Pseudomonadota bacterium | reverse complement strand
CGCCGAGCGGACGGGTCGGGCGACCTTCATCGACCTGATCCCAGGCGTCTCGCTGCGCGAGGAGACGGACGAGGCCACCGGCATCTCGCAGCGCATCGTGTCGGACTGGCGTTCGGCCCCCAAGGGCAACGAGCTGCGAGATGCCGGTGGCCTCGTCCGTCTCTCGCAGCGCATCGTGTCGGACTGGCGTTCGGCGCCCAAGGGCAACGAGCTGCGCCCGGCCATCACCATGGTCGATGGCGACGGCAACCCGCTGCGGCTCGATAACGGCAACCCGGTCCACTACTTCATGTCGGTCGACGCGATCCTCTCGGTCAACAACGGCGACGAGGTGCAGGCGGGCTCGGTGCTGGCGCGTATCCCGCGCGAGGGGGCGAAGACCAAGGACATCACCGGCGGTCTGCCGCGGGTGGCCGAGCTGTTCGAGGCCCGGCGTCCGAAGGACCACGCCATCATCGCCGAGATCGACGGCACCGTGCGCTTCGAGAAGGACTACAAGAACAAGCGCCGCATCGTGCTGGAGCCGCTCGCCGACACCGACGAGAAGCATGAGTACCTGATCCCCAAGGGCAAGCACATCACCGTCCAGGAAGGCGATGTGATCCAGAAGGGCGAGTACATCATGGACGGCAACCCGGCGCCGCACGACATCCTCGCGATCATGGGGATCGAGGCGCTGGCCGCGTATCTTGTGAACGAGATCCAGGACGTCTATCGACTGCAGGGCGTGAAGATCAACGACAAGCACATCGAGGTGATCGTCCGCCAGATGCTGCAGAAGATCGAGATCTCGGCCTCGGGCGACACGACGCTGCTGCCGGGCGAGCAGATCGACAGGGTCGAGTTCGACGAGCTGAACGAGAAGATGGAGGCGCAGGGCAAGCGTCCGGCGGAAGGCGCGCCGGTGCTGCTGGGCATCACCAAGGCCTCGCTGCAGACGCGCTCGTTCGTCTCGGCGGCCTCGTTCCAGGAGACGACGCGCGTGCTGACCGAGGCCTCGGTCCAGGGCAAGCGGGACAAGCTGGTCGGCCTCAAGGAGAACGTGATCGTCGGGCGCCTGATCCCGGCGGGCACGGGCGGCGCGACCACGCGGCTCAAGCTCGAGGCCCAGCGGCGCGACCGCCAGGTGGTCGAGCAGCGGGCGGCCGAGGCGCGCGAGGCCCAGGAGGCGCTGGAGATCATCGACACCGCCCCCGAGGACGTCATGGGCGCGCCGGATCCGGCCGATCGCGGCGGCCCCTCGGGCTTCGGCGAGATCTTCTGACCGCCGGGCCCGGACGGACGCGTCCGACGGGCCCCGCCGATACCGTGCAGCGGGCCGGCTCCCCGGGGCCGGCCCGTTCGCCTTCAGCCCCGGCGGATGGGGCGGTTGTGACCGATCGGGCGCCCGCGGCTGCGCTCGCGCAGCCAGACATAGAGCCCGGCGCCGATGATCAGGGCGATGCCGACCAGCGTCCCCGGGCCCGGCAGGTCACCGAAGACGATGACGCCCCAGACGATCGAGAGCGGCATGAGCGTGTACTCGAACGGGGCGACGGTGGCGGGCTGGGCCACGCGATAGGCTTGGGACAGCCCATAGCCGATGACGCCCGAGGCGAGGCCCAGCACGAAGATCAGAGGGATGTCGCCCGCCTCCGGCCAGATCCAGGCGCGCAGCAGGAAGCGGACCGACGCGCTCTCGACCCCGTCGGCAAAGCGGCCGTCGCCCGCGATCGCGAAGAAGATGACCGAGATGAGGATGAAGGTCCCCTGGACATAGACGGCCATCGCCGAGGCGGTCGCGGCGACGCCGAGCCGGCGGGTCATCACCTGCATCAGCGCGTAGAAGAAGGCAGCACCGACCGGCAGCGCCAGCACGGCGACCGACGTGTCCGTCGAGGCGCCGGGGCCCAGCATCACCAGCACGCCGAGAAAGCCCACCATCACGGCCGAGAGACGATGACGCCCGACCCGCTCGCCGAGAAGCGGGAGCGAGAGTATCGTGATGAAGAGGGGCGCGACGAAGAAGAGCGCGGTGGCATCGGCCAGCGGCATGATCGGCAGCGCGGCGAAGAAGAGCATGTTGGCGACGACGATCGAGAGGCCGCGGCCGAGATGGGCGACGGGCCTGTCGGTGGCGAGCGCCCTCAGACCGCCTTCGAACTGCAGGATCGCGAGGCTGATCGAGATCCCGATGGCCGAGCGCATGAACACGATCTGGTGCAGCGGATAGTCGCCCGACAGGAACTTGATCATCATGTCGTTCACCGAGATCGCGGCGACGGCGATCAGGACGAACAGGATGCCCAGCCGGGCGTTCTGCTGGCGCCCGGCCGCGGCCGGTACTGCTGCTGGTTGGTCCATGACGGCGAGCCTCGGGGAGGCGTGGCGGGTGCGCAAGGGCGGCCGCGTCGGGCCATGCACGCAATGGCAGGCAGCCCTGCACGGCATGCTCATGAAACCCTGTCCGGAGCGGTACTTGCGCCTTGACCCCCATGGGTCACATCAGTATAAGCCGCGCACTCGCGCAGGGAGCTGTGCGGGTGGGCTATTCGCCTGACATGCTGGCAAGGACGACCTGGCTCCGGCCCGGTCCTCTCAAAGGCGCTGCGGGGGTGGGGAACACCCCGTCGCGGCGTGTCGCATTGTCGGGTATCGGGTGCGCCGACGTGGCGGCACCGGCGACACGTGTTGAGAACCAGACGGGGGCGACGCCTTCATGCCGACGATCCAGCAGCTGATCCGGAAGCCCCGGCAGCCGAAAGTGAAGCGCCAGAAGTCGATGCATCTGCAGGCATGCCCGCAGAAGCGCGGCGTCTGCACGCGCGTCTACACGACCACGCCGAAGAAGCCGAACTCGGCGCTTCGCAAGGTGGCAAAGGTGCGCCTCACCAACGGCTTCGAGGTGATCAGCTACATCCCGGGCGAGGGCCACAACCTGCAGGAGCACTCGGTGGTCCTGATCCGGGGCGGGCGCGTCAAGGACCTTCCGGGCGTGCGCTACCACATCCTCCGCGGCGTGCTCGACACGCAGGGCGTCAAGAACCGCAAGCAGCGCCGCTCGAAGTACGGCGCCAAGCGGCCGAAGTAAGGAGGACAGCGCATGTCCCGTCGTCACCGCGCCGAAAAGCGCGACAT
>JBCBPG010000642.1:0-3130 GCA_039820865.1 Pseudomonadota bacterium | reverse complement strand
GCGAAGCGGGCGACCTCCTCCTCCTCGAAGACGCCGAGGGGGCAGAGCTCCCAGGCCTTTTCGACGCGGTAGAGGTAGCGCGAGATCCAGTGGAGGGTCTGGAGGTCACGCAGGCCCCCCTTGCCCTCCTTGACGTTGGGCTCCAGCAGGTAGCGCGAGCCGCCGTGGCGCTGGTGGCGGGTGTCGCGCTCGGCCAGCTTGGCGGCGACGAACTGCGGGCCGGTGCGCAGGAACAGCTCGGACCAGAGGCGTTCCTCGAGCGTGTCGTAGGGTTCGCGGTCGCCGGCGATGTACCGCATTTCCAGGAGGTTGGTGCGGATCGTGAAATCCTCGGTCGCGTAGCGCAGCGTCTCGGACACGCTGCGGGTCGACTGGCCGAGCTTCAGGCGGAGGTCCCAGAGGAGGTAGAGCGTGCTCTCGACCACGCTCTCGGCCCAGGCGGTGCGCTTGCGGGGGGTCAGGAACAGGAGGTCGACGTCGGAGAAGGGCGCCATCTCGCCCCGGCCGTAGCCGCCGACCGCGACGACGGCCAGGCGCTCGCCCGCGGTGCGGGTCGTGGTGCCGTAGACGTGGTGGGTGATGAAGTGATGCGCGGCGGCGACCACGACGTCGGTGGCGTGGGCATGGGCCCGGGCGACGCGCAGGCCCGCCTCGGGTCGGGCGATGAGACCGCGGAGGATCCGCGCGCGCGCCTCGGCCAGCGTGGTGGCGAGGAGGTCGACGATCGCGCCGCGGAGCGTGTCGTCATCGCCCGGGCGGAGCGTGCGCTCGTCGCCGCGCGGCCGCTCGGCCGCGGCGGCGGCGGCATGGGCGACCAGCGCATCGACCGCGGCGATCGTGGCGTCGCGGTCCGCGATCTCGGCCGCCGGGGCGACGAGGTGGTGGAGGCCGGCGAAGGTGGTACCGGCCGGATCGGCCGGTGGCGGGGCGAGGGCCCCGCCGTGCCGGCCGGGCGCGGGGCGTGCGGCCGCAGTCGCCGGGTTCCCCGCCGTATCGCCTGCCGCGCCGCCCACCGCGCCGCCTGCCGCATTGCCCGCCGCGCCACCCGCCGAGCCGCCCGCCGCGTCGCCTGCCGCGCTATCCGGCGCGTCGGCCAGGTCGCCGCGGGTCTCGATGGGGGCGCCCTCGTCGTCCGTCATGCGCTCACAGGCCGGCGGCGAAGCGCACCGGGGCGGGATCGAGCACCGCGAAGCGGCCCTGCCCGACCTCCAGCACCGCGAGGCCGCGGCGCACCGTGCCGTCCGGCAGCAGCCGGATGGCGCCCACCGCGCCCGCGAAGCCGGTCTCGCGGGTCAGCGCGGCGGCCGAGAACGGATCGGCGCCGCGGCTGCGACGCGCCTCCTCGGCCAGCGTGGCCGCGATCAGCGCGACGTCGTGGCCCAGCACCGCCAGGAAGGGCGGTCGTTCGCCGTAGCGGGCCGAGTAGCGGCGCGCGAAGGCATCGACCGCGCCGACATCGGCGCCCGCGAACCAGCCGCCCGTGAGCGTCGGCTCGCGCAGCGTCGCCGGCGCCTCCCACTGTCCGATGCCGAGGTACCGCACCCCCGGCTGCGGCAGGCCGACGAAATCGACATAGGTCGAGGCGGTCGTCAGCCCCTGGCCGAAGTCGGGCAGCAGCACGGCATCGGCCCCGCTGGCGCGCGCCGCCTCGGCGAAGAGGGGGGCGGTGCGCTCGATGTCCCGGAAGCTGCGCGGATAGCTTTCGGCCGCGACCAGCGCGATGCCGTGCCGTGGCGCCAGCCGGCGCGCCGCCTCGAGCGCGGCGTTGCCATAGGGGATATCGGGCGCATAGACGCCGAGGCGCTGGATCCCGCGGCCCGCGGCATAGCCGAGGATGCGGTCGACCTCGTCGGAGGGCGTGAAGCCGGTGATCCAGACCGGTGGGCCCGCGACGGTGACGTCGGTCGAGAGCGAGAGCACGTTGATGCCGGCCGCGCCGGCGGGGCCGGCGACGGCGCTGGCGTTGCGGCCGAAGAGCGGGCCCAGGATCAGCCGCGCGCCGCCGGCGATCGCGGTGTTGGCGGCGCTGGTGGCGCCCTCGGGGGTGCCGCGGGTGTCGATGACGCTGAGCCGGACCGCGCTGCCGCCCGCGCCCTGGAGTGCGAGGCGGGCGCCGTTCTCGATGGCGCGTGCGCTGGCGGCGTCACGCTCCTCGGCCGCGCCGAGCGGCAGCAGCAGGGCGACGGGCACGGGGCCGGTGACCGGGGTCGAGGGCGCGGCGGGCGCGCTTGGCGAGGACGGCGCGTCCGGCGTGGCCGCACGGTCGGACCCGGTGGCACAGGCCGCCAGCGCCAGGAGGCCGGCCGCCGCGGCGAGGCGCGCGACGCCCCGGCCGAGCCTGCCGGCAACGCCACGGGCCGGCGACGCGTGGCCCTGGCCTGCGCGGGGCGTCGGCAGGCCGGCCGCGGCATCGGTCCGGGTCTGGATCTGGGTCTGGATCCGTGTCGGGATCCGGGCCTGGGTCCGGGTCCGGGCAGCGGGCATGCCGCTGGCATCGGGCGCCGCCGCGGGAATCGGAGCGGTCGGGGTCTGGGCGAAAAATGTCATGGCTGCCCTCGCGCTCGCCTGGGCCGGGCGGCGGGCGCGTGCCGGCCGCGACGGACCCTTGCATCCGACGCCGGAAATGTAAACGCAGGGACAATGCCGGCCTGCCGTCACGGCGCCGCTCCCGCGCCGTGACGACCCGGACCGATGCACGGAAGGCGCGGTCGCGCCAGCACCGGTGTCGGGACCGGTACCGCGACAGGTGTCGGAACCGTGGCCGACGGGGAGCGACGGGGGCGACGGGAAGCCACGACGGGAGGCCGGACGATGGCGGCTGCCAGGCGGGACGGCCGAAAGGGTCGCAGGGACAGTGGACGTGGAGACGGGGGACGTGGAGACGGGGGACGTTGGTGCGGGGGTCGCGGCGACGGTGCCGGCGCCGGCCCCACGACCGGCCCCACGACTGGCCCCACGACTGGCGATGCGCCGGCCGCTCCGGGCCGCAGGGCGGCAGATCCCGCTTCCCCCGGCCAGGGCGGCAGCGCAGGCGGCACCGGGCCGCGGCCCGGCCCGTCGGATGCGGCGACGGGCGATGACAGGGGCGGGACCGGCGCGGGCGACCCCGCCCTGCCCGGCGGCGAAGCGG
>JBCBPG010000641.1:0-3130 GCA_039820865.1 Pseudomonadota bacterium | reverse complement strand
CTCCCGTAGGAGTCTGGGCCGTGTCTCAGTCCCAGTGTGGCTGGTCATCCTCTCAAACCAGCTATGGATCGTCGGCTTGGTAGGCCGTTACCCCACCAACTACCTAATCCAACGCGGGCTAATCTCATGGCGATAAATCTTTCCCCCAAAGGGCTCATCCGGTATTAGCCGCCGTTTCCAGCGGTTGTTCCGAACCATGAGGCATATTCCCACGCGTTACTCACCCGTCCGCCGCTCCCCCGAAAGGGCGCTCGACTTGCATGTGTTAGGCCTGCCGCCAGCGTTCGTTCTGAGCCAGGATCAAACTCTCAAGTTGAAAGGGCCATCAGACCCTTCTTGACGTCGAACCTTCGCACATCACAATAACCAGCCAGAACAACAACAGACAAACCACCCCCCAACCCATAGGCCAGAGCGCAGCTCACCATGTCATCACCCAAGGCCAGCCATCGCTGACAACCACCCTCACCGGACCCCCGAAAGAACCCTAAGGTGGCGGATATGCTGTAGTCCGCCGTCGAAACGGCCAAACCACCCACATATCCCCTCGAATATCTACAGCAATTTCAAAGAGCATCGGGGTCTTGCCCCGCCCGAGCAGCGTCGCCGCCGCCTCGGTGGAGCGGCTATCTAGGGGGATTCTTCGGAGGACGCAACAGGCAATTTGCAGCTTTTTTCCCCGACCTTGCGGCAGCCACCCGATTTTGGTCGCGGTCCCGCTCAGCCCTGCCGCGCCGGCCCGCCGGGCGCCGCGCGGCTGAGCAGGAGGTGGATCGCGATCCCCGACCCCAGGATGGCGCCCATGCCGAGGAAGAGCGGCAGCGCCGTGTCATGCGGCAGCGCACCCGCGACCTGCGTCGCCAGTCCCGACACCGCGAACTGTGCGCTGCCCATGAGGCCCGAGGCCGCCCCCGCACGCCCAGCCACCGCCGCCTGTGCGCCCGCCATGGCATTGGGCACGGCCAGCCCGCCGCCGATAGACTGGCCGATCGCCGGCAGGAACAGCGCCGCCGGGTGCATCACCCCCGCCAATGCCAGCACGATCCCCACCACGATGCCCGCGAACGAGAGCGCCGCCCCCAGCCGCAGCGTGGCCACGCCGCCGAGGCGCCGGCTGATCGGCCCGCAGGCCATGTTCGCGGCCATGTAGGCCGCCGCCATCACGACGAACCACAAACCGTAGGCCTGCGGCCCGAGGCCATAGGCGGCATGCATCACGAAAGGCGCCGCGCCCACGAAGAACAGGAAGGCCGCAAGCGAGGCCACGCCAAACCCCGCATAGGCCCAGAACCCCGCCCGCCGGCCGAGATCGGCGAAGGCCTTCCCCATGTCCGCGAGCGTGGCGCCCAGCGGCACGGCGGCATGCGGCGGCGCCGTCTCGGGCAGGTGGCGATGCGCGACCAGCGCCGTCAGCAGCGCGAGCCCCAGCACCGCCCAGAAGATCGCCCGCCAGCCGATCTGCTCGACCAGGACGCCCGAAAGCGCGGGCGCCACCATCGGCGCGATCACCATGACGGCGGTGATCTGCCCGATCACGCCCGCCGCCCCCTCGCGCCCGTAGAGATCCTGCGCCACCGCGCGCGCCAGCACCATCCCGGCGATCAACCCCCCCGCCTGCAGCACGCGGCCGAGGATCGCGAGCTCGAGCCCCGGCGCCAGCGCGGCGAGCCCTGTGCCGAGAATGCCGAGCCAGATGCCCCCCAGCATCACGGGCCGCCGCCCCAGCCTGTCGGAGAGCGGCCCCCAGACCAGCGTCGAGACCGCCATGGCGAGGAGCGAGAGCGAGAGCAGCAGCTGCGCCGCCGCCGGCGGCACCGCGAGGTCGGCCGAGACCGCCGGCAGCGCGGGCGCGACGATCTGCAGCGAGAAGGGCCCCAGCGCGGTAAGCGCGCCGAGCAGCATCACGAGCCGGGGCCCGCCGGCGATGCGGCGGCCATCGCCGGGCTCGGTCATCGTGCTCACCTGCGCCCCTCCGCTCGGCCTCGCGCGGGAGGTATGCCGCCGGGCGGGGGCATCCAGCGCGCGCGACGCGGTGGCCGGCAACGTTGCGCCCGGGTCGCCGGCACGGATAACGTGCCGCTTCATCCGCTTTACGCAAGGTCCATCGCCCTATGTCCCGCGATCCTGCCGACTGGCTGGTCACGCCGTGGTTCTTCGACCTGGCCGAACCCCTGCTCGCCGAGGCGGCTCCGGCCGGGGCGGCGCAGTCGCAGGCGGTGCCGACGGATCGCGCCGCCGAGGGCATGGGCGCCCTGCACCGCCCCATCGCCGCCCATGTCGCCGCCCGCGCCGCCGCCGGCCGCTGCCCGGTGAGCTTCGCCGGCGACTGCACCGCCTCGATCGCGGTGCTCGCCGGGCTGCAGCGCGCCGGCATCGACCCGGCGATCGTCTGGGTCGACGCGCATGGCGACTTCAACACGCCCGAGACCTCACCCTCGCAGTTCCTCGGCGGCATGCCGCTCGCGATGATGACCGGCCGGGGGCCGGACTGGCTGATGCGCCTGAGCGGCGCGCGCCCGGTCGCGGACAGCCGGGTGACGCTGGTCGACGCGCGCGATCTCGACCCGGAGGAGGCGGTGGCGGTCGCCGCCTCGGCGATCGCCCATGTCGACCTGGCCGCGCTCGACCGGGTCGCCCTTGAGCGCCCGGTGCTGCTCCACGTCGATCTCGACGTGATCGACTGCCACGAGGCCCCGGGCTTCGCCTTCCCGGTCCCGGGCGGACCGACGGCCGAGGCGGTGGCAGCGGCCCTCGAACGGCTGGCGGCGCGCGTACGGATCGCGGCGGTCTCGATCTCGGCCTGGTCCCCCTCGCTCGACCGCGAGGGAACGACCGCCGCCGCCTGCCGGCGCGCCCTCGCCCCCGTCGCGCCCCTCGCCGGCTGAACCGGAACGCCGCGACTGCTGGGCGGGTGACCCCACAAGACTCATCGCAGCGACCAGCCGCGATTCCGCCTGGTCCGGTCAGCCCGCCAGCGCGGCCTGAAACTCGCGCCATTCCCCGGCGCTGAGGCCGGAGGTCTCCTGCGTCACCGCCTCGCCCGCCAGCATCCGGCGCAGGCACGCCATCGCCGGGGCCGAGAACTGGACCGCCTCCAGCCGGTGGTCGCGGAACGCCGCCCAGGTCGCGG
>JBCBPG010000640.1:0-3136 GCA_039820865.1 Pseudomonadota bacterium | reverse complement strand
CCGAGAATTCTTCGGTCACCGTGCCGCCGTCGCTGCCGGTCGCGGTCACGTCGAACCGGATGGTGGTCTCCCGGAACTGGGCGAAATCATCGTTCTCCGACACGACCAGGTAAAACTGGTCGCGACGCCCCGCCACGGGCTGGGTGGTGAAGCGCTCATCGGTGATGGTGAAGCCGACCGTGTCGCCGGGATCGACGTTGTCGAGGGCGAGGCGGATGCCCGTGGGCGCGCCCTCGACGGCATCCTCCTCGACGAAGTTCGGGTCGGCGCTGGCGTCGCGCAGGTTGGCGATGGGCAGGTTCACGTCCAGCACGTCGATGGTGAAGCTCTGCCGACTGGTCGTGCCGTCGGAGGAGCGCGCCTCGACCGTGGCGGTCACCTGCGGCTCGCTGTCTGCATCGAAGCTGACGCCGGTCTGCACCAGCACCCGGCCGTCCTCCGGCACCACGGTGAAGCGCGGGTCGCCCACGCTGAAATAGCGCACGATCGAGCCCGGGTCCGGGTCGGTGGCCACTGCCTGCACACCGGTGTCGACGCCGCCGCCCGCGGTCTCGGGGATCTCGTCGGGCGCGTCGTTGCCGTCGGTGACAGGACCCACGGGCCGGTTCACGCCGAGGACGTCGATGGTGAAGCTCTGCTGGGTGGTGGAGCCGTCGGAGGAGCGCGCCTCAACCGTCGCGGTCACCTGTGGCTCGGTGACGGCGTCGAACGCTGCAAAGCTCTGCACCAGCACGCGCCCGTCTTCCGGGACCACGGTGAAGCGATTGTCGCCGGCATTGAAGTACCGCACGGTCGCGCCCGCGTCGGGGTCGGTGGCGCTGGCCTGCACGCCGGTGTCGACCCCGCCGCCGGCGGTATCGGGGATCTGGTTCGGCGCATCGTTGCTGTCGCTGATCGGGCCCACGGGCTCGTTCACGTCGCCGACCGGGATCTGGAAGGTCGTGCTGGCCGTCGAGCCGTCGGTCGACACGGCGGTGATCGTGACGGGCTCGCTCGCCAGCTTCTCGAAATCGAGGATCGCGCCATCGGCGAGGACGACGGCGCGTCGCCCCGCGATATCCGGGTCGAGCGGCACGACGTCGAACTTGCCGCTCACCTCGAAACGCTCGATGGCATCGAAGGGGTCGGGGTCCTCGGCGAAGACGATCAGCCCGGTGAAGGTGCCGGGGGCGGCGTCCTCGGGCAGCGTGCTGGCCGGCTCGATCAGCACCGGCGCCAGCACGTCCTCGCTGCGCACCGCGTTGATCGGCAGGGTGATGACCAGCGGGCCGCTCGAGATGCCGTTCGCCACCGCGGTGATGTCGAAGATCACCTCGGGTTCGTCCACGCCGTCGAAGGCGTCCTTGCCGAGGTCTGAGACCACGACATTGCCGTCACCGTCGACCTCGAAGCGGTCATCGCTGGAGACGAAGGTGATGGGGTCGCGGTCGGGGTCGGTCGACCTGACCGCGACGCCGATCTTGCTGCCGGGCTCGGCGGTGTCGTCCAGGCTCTCGGCCGTGTCGTCGGTGTCCACCGGCGTGGTCGGTCCGCCCTCCTCGACATTGGTAATGGCGATGTCGAAATCGGTGATCGTCGAACTGCCATCGGTCGAGGACGCCTCGACCCGAAGGGTCACGACCGGCTCGGTCTCGAAATCGAAGAGCGCGCCCTCGGCCACCTCGACGGCGCCGAACGTCGCGCCCTGCCGGGTGCCGACCAGCGCCGTCGTGCCCGTCTCGGTGAAGACGAAGCGCGCGTCGTCATCGATCAGGGAGAGCGTCACGCTGTCGGCGTAGTCCGCGTCGAAGGCCGAGGGGGTGAAGCCGATGGCGGTACCGGCGGCGGCGTTCTCGGGGATCGTCTCGTCGTTCGTGTTGCGATCGCCGATCGGGCCGACGCCGTTCTCCTTGATGCCGTAGACGAGGTAGAGCCGCGGGAAGCGCTCGGGATCCTGCGAGGTGTCGCCGGTATTCACCTCGGCCGAGGCGGTGACGAAGAAATCCTCGACCCCGTCGCTGTTCAGGTCGCCCGCGCCCCCGAGTGCCGCGCCAAGCTCGTTCGGGCCGTCGGCGTCGAGCCTGAGGCCGCGCTCGCCGATCAGCGTCTGGACGTCGATCCCCTCGGCATAGGTCTCGATCGTGCCATAGATCAGGTAGGCCTTGTCGTTGATCCGGTCGGCACTGGTGCTGTCGCGCGGCGGGCCCGCGATGATGAAGTCCGCCAGCCCGTCCTGGTTCACATCGCCGACCGAGGCGAGGCTGTCGCCGAACCGGTCACCGTTCTGCGCATTGAAGACGGTGAAGCCGTCGGTGCCGTCGAACTCGGTCAGACGGTAGGTGGGTTTCGCGGTCTCGCTGCCGAAGACGACATGCGCCGTGCCCGACACGACGGGGTCGCCGGTGGAGAAACTGCGCGTGACGCCGCCCCGCGCGCCGACGACGACATCGGCCAGCCCGTCGCCGTTCACGTCGCCCGCGATCGCGACGCCGGCGCCGGCCTGGTCGCCGATGTCGTTCGAATTGAAGGAGTTCGTCGGCCGCTCGCCCAGCACGGCAAAGCCGTCGGTGCCATCCAGCGCCCGGAGATCGACGGTGGTGCGCGTGTTCCCGTCGGTGCCGTAGATGACGAAGGCCCCGCCCGTGCCGTTGCCGTTGAGGTTGGTCCGGGGGGCGCCGACGATGATGTCGTCGATGCCGTCGCCGTTGACATCGCCCCCGCCGTCCACGGCCTCGCCGACCCGGGCGATGTCGACGAAGTTCTCGCCCGAGCCGGGGATGGTGAAGCCCAGTCGGCCGTCATTGCCCCCGGCGCTGGTGAGATCGGCGACGTCGATGACCGGATCGAAGGCCTGGTCGCTGCCATAGATCACGTAGGCCGTGCCCGCGAACGTGCCCTGGAACAACAGGTCCGGCGCGCCGATGATGATATCGTCGATGCCGTCATTGTTGACATCGCCCGCCCCCGCGACGGCCGAGCCGAGCCGGCCATTGCCTTCGCCGCGGACGAGGAAGCCGTTGGTGCCGTCCAGCGCGGAGAGGTCGATGCCGTCCGGAAACCCGCCAGCCTGCCCGAAGACGACATAGACCTCGCCCGCGTCGACGGTGTTCGCACCGATACCGTCGGCACGCGGAGCGCCGAGGACGAGGTCATCGAT
>JBCBPG010000639.1:0-3136 GCA_039820865.1 Pseudomonadota bacterium | reverse complement strand
GGCCTTGGGCATTGACGGCTGTGGCGGCGCAGCATTAGCAGGGGCGCAAGATTGTTGCGTGACCGGCCCTGCCGCTTCGGCAAGGTTACCCGCCCTCGCCCCTCGTCCAGAGGGGGCCCGACAGCCGAGAGGATCGCCCGATGAGCTTCCTGCCCCAGCCCGCGCCGCCCGCGCGCCCCAACCGCTGCCAGCTGTTCGGCCCGGGCTCGCGCCCCGCGCTCTTCGAGAAGATGGCGTCGAGTGCGGCGGACGTGGTGAACCTCGACCTCGAGGACGCGGTGGCGCCGGACGACAAGATCCAGGCGCGCAAGAACGTCATCGAGGCGATCAACGACATCGACTGGGGCCGCAAGACCGTCTCGGTGCGGATCAACGGGCTGGATACGCCCTACTGGGTGCGCGACGTCGTCGACCTGATGGAGCAGACCAACGGCCGGCTCGACCTGATCATGATCCCCAAGGCGGGCAACGCCAGGGATGTCTACGCGGTCGATGCCATGGTCTCGGCCATCGAGGCGGAGAAGGGCCGGACCAAGCGCCTCGGCCTCGAGGTGATCATCGAGACGGCCGCAGGGCTCGCGCATGTCGAGGAGATCGCGGCGTCCTCCCCGCGGATGGAGGCGATGAGCCTCGGGCCCGCGGACTATGCCGCCTTCATGGGCATGCAGACGACCGCGATCGGGGGCACGCAGGAAAACTACTACATGCTGGAGGACCCGGACGGCGACGCGCCGCGGGCCCGCCATTTCGCCGATCCCTGGCACTATCCGACCGTCGCGATCGTGGCTGCCTGCCGGACGCATGGCGTGCTGCCGGTGGACGGGCCGTTCGGCGATTTCTCGGACCCCGAGGGGTTCCGCGCGCAGGCGCTGCGCTCGGCGACGCTGGGCATGGTCGGGAAATGGGCGATCCACCCCAGCCAGATCACGCTGTCGAACGAGATCTTCACGCCCTCCGAGGCCGCCGTCACCAAGGCCAAGCGGATCATCGAGGCGATGGAGGCCGCAAAGAAGGCCGGCGCCGGTGCCGTGACGCTGGACGGCAAGCTGATCGACATCGCCTCGATCCGCCAGGCCGAGGTCGTGGTGAAGCAGGCGGAGTTGATCGCCGCCGGTTGATGGGCCTTAGGCGAGGCACCTGTGCGGTGTAGACTGGCGGCGCGGCATGTCGGCCGCGCCTGACCGGAGGCCGTGATGCGATCGACCGTTCTTGCCGTGCTGTCCGTCCTTGTCTGGGCGGTCCCCGCCGTCGGGCAGGAGGGGCCGTCCTTCGACTGCGCCAGGGCGTCCTCCTCGGCCGAGGAACTGGTCTGCGAGGACGCGGCGCTGGCCGCGCTCGACCAGCGGCTGGCGGCGCGCTTCGGGGCGGCGTTGGCGGCGGCCGAGGGGCTGGACGCGGGTGCCGGGGAGGCGGTCGCGACGCTCAGGGCCATGCAGCGGGGCTGGATCAAGGGGCGCGACGACTGCTGGAAGGCGGTGGATCTGCGCATCTGCGTCGAGGACGCCTACCTGACCCGCGAGGGTGAGCTGGTTGCGGGGTGGATGCTGGAGGCGCCGACGGCCGTCGTGGCCTATGCCTGCGCGGACAACCCGGCCGACGAGGTCGTGGCGCATTTCTTCGCGACCGAGCGGCCGAGCGTGCGGCTGGAATACGGCGACAGCATCGAGACGGGCGTGCTGGTGCCGGCGGCCTCGGGCAGCCGCTACGCGGCCGGCTTCGGCCGCGGGCTCTGGGTCAGGGGCGACGAGGCGCTGCTGACCTGGCCCGAGGGTACCGAGAAGCGCTGCGTCGCGGTGCCCTGAACTGTCCTGACCGCCTCAGAGCTTGGGCTGGATCGACTTGCGCTGGCGCTTGGCGGCACCGGCCTCGACGACCATCGGGTAGGTCTCGGCGAACTCGTCCAGCCACGACTCCCACTCGGTGCCCGTATGCCAGGTCGGGTCGATCACGGCGAAGGCGGCGCCGTCCGCGGTCTCGGTCAGCTCGCCCGGGGCATAGAGCGCCAGCACGGTGATGCCGCAGCCGCGCGCGACATGGATCGGCAGCGTGCCGACAGGGCGGATGCGCATCTCGGTCATCGAGACGGTGCGCGGGTCGAGGCGGGTCTCGGCGATGCCCTGGGCGCAGAAGCGGGCCTCGGTCTCGCCCAGCGGTGCGCCGTCGAGGTCGTAGGACCAGATCATGCCGCGGTCGGCATTGGGGGCGGCATGGCTGTCGCCCCCGCGCAGGATCGCCGAGGGCGGCCCGTACTTGGCGATCAGTGCCTCGCGGAGCGTGCCGAGCAGCGGCTCGGCCTCGCGCGGCGGGTTCCAGCGCCGGGTGATGGCCCAGGGCCGCTCCTGGGCGCCGGCGCCGCTCAGCGCGGCGTCGCGGCCCACGAGCAGCCAGTAGGTCTCCTCGGAGGAGGACTTGAAGCCGGGGCGCACGGGTTCCGAGGTGAAGCGGAACATCGGTCCCGCCATGCTGCTCTCCTCGGCCAGCGGGGCCTCGCGATCGGCCGGTGCGTGCGACTCCAGCAGGGTCGCGGCGATCTCGCCCACGCTCTGCGAGATCTCGATGCCGTTGAGGTCGGTCGGGGTCCCGGGCATCGCGGCGCGCCCGGCGCTGGCGGCCAGGCTGCGGCGGAGCGTCATCTCGAAGGCGCGGTCGCGCAGCGTGAAGCGGGCGATGATGCGGCCCTCGTCATCGGCGCCTAGCGCCATGTCGGCCGCATCGGCGCCCAGCGGACAGTCGTCGCCGAGCAGGGTCATCGCGGCCGGCGTCTCGGCGGGGGCGAAGGCGGCATGGCAGCTGCCGTGCCACTGCGGCGCGGTGAGGGTCATCAGCCCGCCCTCGGGCGTCAGGATCAGCCGGACGTCGAGACGGACCTGCAGCTGGGCGAGGCCCGAGTTGTCCATGAGCGATTCGCGGGCCTCCCACAGCCCGGCGAGCTGCGGCGGCGCCGCCGTTTCGGCACTCGCATCGTCCCTGGCATCGTCCCTGGCATCGGCCCTGGCATCGGCACCCCGCGCGGCCAGCGGCGCCAGCAGGAGCGGCAGCGCCGCGACCAGTGCCGAGGCGAGGTACAGGGCAACGGCGGTGCGGGAGGGCGGTCGCATCGGGCAGCTCCGTCGAGAAGGTTACTGTCCCGGAACGG
>JBCBPG010000638.1:0-3140 GCA_039820865.1 Pseudomonadota bacterium | reverse complement strand
CGGCCGGGAACTCCGGCGCGGCGGCGAGGCGGGTCTGGAGCGGCGTGCGCGCGGCCTCGCCCTCGGTGGCAGCGCGCGGGATGCTGGAGAGACCCATGACGGCGATGAACAGCAGCGCCGTGGCGGCCCATGTCCACCAGAGCCGCGCCCCGGTCGCATGCATCGTGTTGAAGAAGTGCCGGATCGTCACGCCCATCAGGAAGACCAGCGCCGCGATCAGCCAGTTGAACTCGGTCGCGAAGGCGAGCGGGTAGTGGTTCGACAGCATCAGGAACAGGACCGGCAGCGTGAGATAATTGTTGTGGAGCGAACGCTGCTTGGCCTCGCGGCCCAGCCGGGCCTCGGGCGTGCGGCCGGCCTTGAGATCGGCGACGACGATCTTCTGGTTGGGGATGATGACGAAGAAGACGTTGGCCGACATGATCGTCGCGGTGAAGGCCCCGAGATGCAGCAGCGCCGCCCGCCCCGAGAACACCTGCGCATAGCCCCAGGCCATCACCACCAGCACGCCGTAGAGCACCAGCATCAGCCGCGTCTGGTCGAGACCGAGGCGCGAGCGGCAGAGCGCGTCATAGACCACCCAGCCGCCGGCGATCGAGGCGAGCGAGATCAGGATCGCCGTGCCGGGCGCAAGGTCCATGACGGCGGGGTCCACGAGGTATAGATCGGCGCCGGCATAGTAGACGATCACCAGCAGCGCGAAGCCCGAGAGCCAGGTGGCATAGGCCTCCCACTTGAACCAGGTCAGCTCTTCGGGCATCGCCTCGGGCGCCACGGTGTATTTGCGCATGTGGTAGAAGCCGCCGCCATGCACCTGCCAGGCCTCGCCATGGACACCATGCGGCATCCCCGGCCGCTGGCGCAGGCCGAGATCGAGCGCGATGAAGTAGAAGGACGAGCCGATCCAGGCGATGGCGGTGATCACGTGCAGCCAGCGCACGGCCAGGCTCAGCCACTCCCAGAACAGCGGTTCGGCATACATGGCGATCTCCGGGATCAGGCGCGAGCAGCGTGGGGCGCGGCGTGGCGCGGGGCGGCCTGGACGGCACGGCACGTGAGCGCGGCCATGACCTCGGCCGCGACCTGGGCAGCGATGACGGCCGGGCGCTTGTCGCCGCGGCCGGCCGCGCCGACGGGACAGGTCAGGGCGGCGGGCGAGGGGCCGTGTTCGCGCTTGAGCCAGCCCTCGAAGGCCGCCCGTTTCGATGCCGAGCCGATCAGGCCGACATAGGCCGCGTCGCCCCGGGCCAGCGCCTCGGCCGCGATCAGGAAATCGGTCGCGTGGTCGTGGGTCATCACGACGAAGGCAGTGCCGGGGCGGGCGGCACGGACCACGGCCTCCGGCAGGGGCGTGAGGCGGGTCCCGACGCCCGCGGGGGCCGCGGCCAGTGCCTCGGACCGGCTGTCGACCAGCAGGGTGCGGACGGGCAGCAGCGCGAGCGCCCGGGCCAGCGCGAGGCCGACATGGCCGGCGCCGAAGACCGCCACAGGCGGATCGGAGGCCCGCTGAGCCGCGAGGCGCGCGCGGTGTTCGGCGATGCCCCGGGCGTCGAGCCGGCGGATCGCCAGCGTCACCTGGCCGCCGCAGCACTGCCCGATGGCGGGGCCAAGGGGGAGGGCGAGGTCGAGCGCCTCGTCGCCCTCGGCGAGGAGAGCGCGGGCGCGCGCGATGGCCCTGTGCTCCAGCGCGCCACCGCCGATGGTGGCGTGGGTCGCCTGCGGGGAGACGAGCATCCACGCCCCCACCTCGCGCGGGGCCGAGCCCTGGACGCGGGTGACCTCGATCGCGGCCACCGGGCCGCCGGTGGCGAGGAAGGCGTCGAGGGTCATGCCTCACCCTCCCGGTCTTCCGGCCAGGGGTCGCCGCACAGGCGGTCGATGGCGCGGAGCACCCGCTCGGGCGTGGCGGGCGTGTCGAGGCGGGGGCATTCGCGGTACCCCGCGACCGAGGCGACGGCCATCGAGAGCGCCTCGAGCACCGAGATGGCGAGCATCAGGGGCGGCTCGCCCACGGCCCTGGAGCGGCGGACGGTGGGGCGCGCGTTCTCGGCCCAGTCGGCCAGCGTCACCCGGAAGTCCTGCGGCACGTCCGAGGCGAGCGGGATCTTGTAGGTCGAGGGGGCGTGGGTGCGGAGCCGCCCGTCGGCGTCCCACCAGAGCTCCTCGGTCGTCAGCCACCCCATGCCCTGCACGAAGCCCCCCTCGACCTGGCCGAGATCGATCGCGGGGTTCAGCGAGCGGCCGACATCGTGGAGGATGTCGACGCGCCGGGTCCGGTGCTCGCCCGTCAGCGTGTCGACCTCGACCTCCGAGACGGCGGCACCACAGGCGAAGTAGTAGAACGGCCGGCCCTTGCCCGCCGCGCGGTCCCAGTGGATGTCGGGGGTCTTGTAGAAGCCGGCCGCCGAGAGGTGGACGCGCGCCATGTAGGCGGCCTCGACCAGATCGGCGAAGGCGAGGCGCGTGGCACCGACGCGCACGCCCCCCGGCTCGAACGTCACGGCCGCGGGCGCGACCCCGTGGCGTTCGGCGGCGAAGGCGGCGAGGCGGTCCTTGATCTGGCGCGCGGCGTCGAGGGCGGCCATCCCGTTGAGGTCCGAGCCCGAGGAGGCGGCGGTGGCCGAGGTGTTGGGCACCTTGGCCGTCGAGGTCGCGGTGATCTGCACCCGGTCGAGGCCGACACCGAACGCCTCGGCCAGCACGGCGGCGACCTTGATGTTGAGGCCCTGCCCCATCTCGGTGCCGCCATGGTTCAGGTGGATCGAGCCGTCGCGGTAGACATGGACCAGCGCGCCCGCCTGGTTGAACCAGGTCGCGGTGAAGGAGATGCCGAACTTGACCGGCGTCAGTGCGATGCCGCGGCGCATGACCGGCTCGCGGCGGTTGTGCTCGAGGATCGCGGCGCGGCGGGACTGGTAGTCGGCCGAGACCTCAAGCTCGTCGACGATCCGCGCGATCACGCAGTCCTCGACCGGCTGGTGATAGGGGGTCAGGTCGCCGTCGCGGTAGAAGTTGGCGCGCCGGATCTCCAGCGGATCGCGGCCGAGGGCATAGGCGATCTCCTCGACGATCCGCTCGGCGCCCAGCATCCCCTGCGGCCCGCCGAAGCCGCGGAAGGCGGTGTTCGAGACGGTGTTGGT
>JBCBPG010000637.1:0-3141 GCA_039820865.1 Pseudomonadota bacterium | reverse complement strand
GTGCGTCTCGTGCACCCCGCCTCGAAGAAGCGCGCCTGTCGGGTGACAGAGGGCGTCGCGTCGCCTCCCTCTCCTCTCCTCGCGCCCCCTCCTCGGCCTCAGCCTCTCGCCTGACACGTCGTGCGTCCGGGAACCCCGCGAGCGAAGCGGTCGGCGCGTGGGCGCCGGCCTGCTGGAGCAGAGGCCAATCTGACACGGGCACGGGCGCCCTTCCCACCCGCGTCAGGATAGGCCCGGGCGGATGAACGTTCCGTTGCGTCCGAGCGTCCAGCAGCGTTCGCCGAAAGGTAACGGGATCGTGGCAACAATGACGTGGGAGGGCGCGAGAGTGGGCGTTTCCGTTCGGTCGGCAACCGCTCTAGCGTGCCGTCAGTCCGTCGGCATGGGACCGCGTGGCAAACAGGGAGAGTCGTCATGGACGTGAACACGGTTGCGAAGGAATTCGTGGCGCTGATGAAGGAGGGCAAGGACCAGGAGGCGCAGGACCGCTTCTGGGCCGACGACATCCGCTCGATCGAGGCGATGCCGGGCGAGCACAGCGATGTCACCGGGCGCGAGGCGCTGGCGGCCAAGCATGCCTGGTGGGAGGCCAATTCCACGATGCACGGCTATACCGTCACCGGGCCGATGGTGCATGGCGACCAGTTCGCGGTCTTCTTCACCATGGACGTCACGATGAAGGACATGGGGCGCCTGGAGATGCAGGAGGTCGGCCTCTACACCGTCAGGGACGGCAAGGTGGTCGAGGAACGCTTCTTCTACGGCCCCTACGACTGAGCCCTGCCGCGGGTGCTGGCGGGCCCGATGCCGGCGCCGCGGGCCCGACGATGCGTTCGACGCACCCTACGGGCGGCGTTGGCGCAGGGTGCGTGAAACGCACGGCGAGGGGACGGGGTGCGTGAAACGCACGGCTGGGGGACCGCCATGCCGTTCCTGGCGGTCCTGTCAGGGACGCCGGGTCACCGGAGGGTTCGGAGTGTCGGCGCCGAGGTGGGTCGCACCGCACGGGTGGCCGCGCTCCCCCTGACGCTCCCCTTGACGCTCCCGGTGACGCTCCAGGTGCCGGGTGGTGCGGCGAGGCCATCCCCGCCGTCCGGGCATGTCGGCACCGCCGGTCTGGGCCCATGCGCGAGGCGGGATCGGCGCCGGCCGCGGATCTGGGGTCTTTTCCTCGACGGCGGGATGGGGCATGACAGGGGCATGGTCATGCATCGCGCCATCGCCGGTCTGCTTCTCCTTCCCAGCCCCTGAGCGTGCCGGGACATCGGCGCGCGCGCTCAGGGGACACCGAGACGCGCCGGCCGACCCAACCCGAGCACTGACCGAGCGATCGATGCACAAGATCAACCTGGCCGAGAAACTGGCCACCTTCACGACCCACTGGGATCCGAAGGTCGTCGCCACCTATAATGGCAACGACGTGATGGTGGTGAAGTTCAAGGGCGCCTTCCCGTTCCATCACCACGACGACACGGACGACTTCTTCCTCGTGCTCGAGGGCGTCGTGACGATGGAGTACGAGGACGCGCCCGCGGTGACCTTCGGGCCGGGTGAGCTGGTGATCGTGCCGCGCGGGGTGCGCCACCGTCCGCGGGCCGAGGAGGAAGCGAGCGTGCTTCTGATCGAGCCCACGGGAGAGCCCAACACCGGCGACCCGGCAACGGCCGCGCCGAAGCCCAGGATCTGACCATGACCGACACGACCGACACGGTGCCCGCGGGGGCCGAGATGCCCCGCGTCAAGATCTTCGACACGACGCTGCGCGATGGCGAGCAGTCGCCCGGCGCCTCGATGACGCTGGAGGAGAAGATCCAGATCGCCGCGCTCCTCGACGAGATGGGCGTGGACATCATCGAGGCGGGGTTCCCGATCGCCTCGGAGGGTGACTTCGAGGCGGTGAGCGAGATCGCCAGGGCGACCGGGAGCGCAACCGTCGCGGGGCTGGCGCGCGCCAAGCTGCCCGACATCGACCGCTGCTGGGCGGCGGTGCGCCATGCCAGGCGCCCGCGCATCCACACCTTCATCGGCACCTCGCCGCTGCATCGCGAGCATCAGCTCTCGATGACCAAGGACCAGGTGCTGGAGCAGATCGCGCTGACGGTGGGCCATGCGCGCGGTCTCTGCGAGGACGTGCAGTGGTCGCCGATGGACGCGACGCGGACCGAGCGCGACTATCTGGCCGAGACGGTGCGCGTGGCGATCGCGCATGGCGCGACGACGATCAACATCCCCGACACGGTCGGCTACACCGCGCCGCGCGAGAGCGCCGACATCATCGCGTTCCTGCGCCACGAGGTGCCGGAGATCGCCGCCTGCACGATCTCGACCCACTGTCACAACGATCTCGGCATGGCGACGGCCAACTCGCTGGCGGCGGTCGAGGCGGGGGCGCGCCAGATCGAGTGCACGATCAACGGTCTGGGCGAGCGGGCGGGCAACACCGCGCTGGAGGAGGTCGTCATGGCGCTCCGCGTGCGCCGGGACATCATGCCGTTCGCCACCGGCGTTGATGCGCGGCGGATCATGGCGGCCTCGCGCCTGGTCGCCACGGTCTCGGGCTTTCCGGTGCAGTACAACAAGGCGATCGTCGGCAAGAACGCCTTTGCGCATGAGAGCGGCATCCACCAGGACGGGGTGCTGAAGAACGCCGAGACCTTCGAGATCATGAAGCCGGAGGACGTGGGCCTGTCGGCGACCAACCTGGTCATGGGCAAGCATTCCGGCCGCCATGCCTTTCGCATGAAGCTGGAGGAGCTGGGCGTCGAGATCGGCGACAACGCGATGCAGGAGGCCTTCGTGCGGTTCAAGGCGCTGGCCGACCGCAAGAAGGAGGTGTTCGACGACGACATCCTGGCGCTGGTCTCGGCGACGCGGGCCGAGGATGCGGCCGACCGGATCAAGCTCAAGTTCCTGCGGGTGATCTGCGGGACCGAGGCGCCGCAGTCGGCCGATATCGTGCTGGAGGTCGACGGCGTCGATCAGCGGCACACGGCGACCGGCGACGGCCCGGTGGACGCGGCCTTCAACGCCGTGAAGGCGCTGGTCGAGCATTCGGCGCGGCTGGAGCTCTACCAGGTGCACGCGGTGAACGAGGGGACGGACGCGCAGGCGACCGTCAGCGTGCGAATGTCGGAGGACGGG
>JBCBPG010000636.1:0-3161 GCA_039820865.1 Pseudomonadota bacterium | reverse complement strand
GAACCGGCGCGCGCTCGGCCCGCAGCACGGGGCCGAGGTACCGGCATTCCAGCGCGGCCCCACCCGCCGGTGCCCCGGCCAGCGCCAGCGCCACGGCCAGCGCCTCGCTGTCGAGCGCGCCCGAGGGCGGGATGCCGAGCCGGGCATGACCGCGCCGCCCGGCATCCTGCACGCTGGTCGCCAGCCCCGGGGCCTCGACCAGCAGCACGCCCGTCCCGCTCATGCGCCCGTCTCCCGTGGCCGGCTCTCCGGCGCCCAGTCACCTTCGCTGGCGGCGCGCGCGATGCGGGCATACTCGGCCTCGCCCACCGGCTCGAAACAGACGGCGTCGCCCGGCGCCAGCAGGGCCGGCCGCTCCTCCGCCCCCGGCGCGCCGGCCGGATCGAACAGCCGGGCGGGGCATCGGCCGATCAGGTGCCAGCCGCCCGGGCTCTCGACCGGATAGATCACCGTCAGCCCCACCGCGATCGCCACCGAGCCCGCCGGGACGGCCACGCGCGGATCGCTGCGGCGCGGAAAGTCGATCATGGCGGGCAGGTCGCCCATGTAGGGACAGCCCGGCAGGAAGCCGATCATGTAGACATGGTGCATCAGCCCGGCATGCATCTCGACCACCCTGGCAGGGGTGGTGCCTGCGCGTTCGGCCACGTCGGCGAGATCGGGCGCCAGCGTACCCTCGTAGCAGGCCGGCAGCGTCCAGACCCGCGCGGCGCCGGCGACCTCACTGCCCTGCCCCACCAGCGGCGTCAGCGCCATCTCCAGCGCCGCCGCATCGGTCACCAGCGGATCGAAGCTGAGCGCGAGCGAGCGGAAGGTCGGCACCGTCTCGACCACGCCCGCCAGCGCCCCCCCCGGCCCGCCGCTCGCCCGCGCCGCCGCGACCGCCGCGTCCAGCGCCAGCACCCGCGCGCTGAGCGTACGATCCACGCGGTCGCCGAACTCGACCACCAGCGCGGCGTCGCCGAAGGGCAGGAAGCGCGGCGCCGTGCCGCCGTCGCGCTCGTCACCGGCCGGCACCATCGCCTCTCCCCTTCGCGCCACCCTGCGGGCCACCGCCGTCCTCAGGCGCCGTCCTCAGGCGCCGTCCTCAGGCGCCGTCCTCAGGCTCTGGGTCGCGCATCCCGGCCGCGGCCCCATAACAACAACGAAACACGACATCCCACTTTGGTGATGTCAAAAGGCTGTCGTCCCCGAAGAACGGTCTAGATGTCCATGCCATGGCCGTCCACGCCGGAGTGGGGCCCGTGAGCGGAGGAGACGGCAGCAAGACAATGGCTCGACGCATCAACATCAACGCGGACATGGCCGAGGGTTTCGGCCCCTACGACATCGGCTCGGATGCGGAACTGCTGCGCATCGTGCGCACCGCCAACATCGCCTGCGGCATGCATGGTGGCGACGCTTCGATCATGCGCCGCACGATCGAGGCAGCGGCCGCCCATGGCGTCTCGATCGGCGCGCATCCGGGCTTCAACGACCTCTGGGGTTTCGGCCGGCGGCGGATCGCGATGCGCATGGACGACCTCGAAAGCCTCATCGCCTACCAGATCGGCGCGATGCTGGGGATGGCCGCCTACGGCCCGCAGCCGGTGACGCATGTGAAGGCCCATGGCGCGCTCAACAACATCGCCTGCACCGACCGTGCCCATGCCGACGCCATCATGCACGCGCAGGCCCGCGTCGCACCGCAGCTGATCGCGCTGGTTATGCCGGGCACCGAGATGGCACGCGCGGCCGAGGCGGCAGGCCTCAGGATCGGGCGCGAGGCCTTCGTCGATCGCACTTACGAGGATGACGGCACGCTGACGCCGCGCACGGTCGAGAACTCGGTGATCCGCGATCCGCGCGCCGCCGCCGCCCGCGCCGTGGCGATGGTGCGCGAGGGGGTGATCGTGTCGCGGAACGGCACCCGGCTCGACATCGGCTTCGAGAGCCTCTGTGTCCATGGCGACGAACCGACCTCGGTGGCCGTCGCGGCCGCCGCGCGCGAGGCGCTGGAGGCCGACGGGGTCGAGATCGTCACGCTGCCGGAAATGCTGGACGACTGAGCCGGAGTGGCGGTCGTGCCGCCGCGCCCCTCAGTTCGCGACGATCACCGCATCGGGCACGCCGAGGCGGGAGAGCAGCGACTGTGCCTCGCGCCGCGCCTCGACATCGGCGAAGGGCCCTGCGCGCACGCGCAGCGCATCCTGCCCGCGAAAGCGCAGCGGCAGCGCCTCGGCCGGCACGCCGCCGGCGCGGATATTGTCGCGAAGGCGGTAGGCGAACTCCTCGACGGTGAAGACCCCGGCCTGCAGATAGCCGGCCGACGCCTCCCCCGCCGGTGCCGGCACCACAGGCCGAGCATCCGCGGGCGCCGCCAGCGCAGCCTCGAGCGGTGCCTCGCCCTGGGAGTGGACGGTGGCCGCCTTGGCCGCAGCCTCGCCGTCCTCGCTCGTCGCCACCGCGGCGCGCAGGGCCGCCGCCGCATCGACCGCCGCGGCAAAGCCGAGCGGCCGGGCCACCGGCAGCACGAAGACCGTCTCGACCTCGCCCTCGACGGCCGCGCTCCCGGTTGCGGTCTCGACCTCCGGCTCGCCGACGGGCGCCGTCGCCACCACAGCCCCGATCGCGCTCCCGACCGGGTCCACCGCAGCGGGCTCGCCAGCGCTTCCGGGCGATGCCTCGGCGTCGTCCGACGCGCCCGTCGCTGCCGCGGCGGCGACCGCCTCGGCCGGCGCCGTCTGCCGGACCGTCTCTGGGACCGTCTCCGGGACCGTCTCTGGGACCGTCTCGGCCGGCAGCAGGGTCTCGGGCACCGACGCGCGGGTGGCGCGCTCCGCCCCCGGAACGGCATCGGCCGTGTCGGTCATGGCCGCCGTCAGGCTGCCGGCTGCCGCTTCCAGCGCGGTCGATGTGGGCACGGCCGACCCGATGTCCTCGGCCAGGATCGCGCGCTCGACGACCGTGGCGCCGGCAGGATCCGCCGAGCCGTCGGCCGCGGACGTCCCCTCGGCCACCGCGCCAGCCGGCACCGGCGCGACCGCAGGCCCGGCCAGTTCGTCGAGCGCCGGCGCGCCCTGCCCCACCGCCGGCCCGTAGGCGGGGCGCATCGTCTCCGCGGCCCCGGCCCGCTGGCGCGCCAGATCGTTCAGGGTCACCTGCCGCGGGACCGCGGCGGG
>JBCBPG010000635.1:0-3175 GCA_039820865.1 Pseudomonadota bacterium | reverse complement strand
CGGCAGGGGACGCACCAGCTGGCCCATACGTTCACCAGCTTGACCCCCGGGCCCTGCAGGGCGGCGGTGTCGAGGGGCGGGCGGCCCTGGTAGAGCGGCTCGAGCGCGAATTCGGGCACCGGGCGGTCGATCAGGGTCGAGGGCAGGTCGTCGCCGCTGCCGGCGACCAGTTCGACCGCGAAGGTCAGCAGCACGCCGAGTGCGCCGAGGAGGGGCACGATCATCCAGGGGCGCAGGCCGCCCTTCGGCACGTCCCTGACCCCGTCGCTCATCGCGGCTCTCCCAGGCGTTCGGCGTCTTCCAGTTCGCGGCGCGCGCGGCGGGCGGCCAGCGCGCTGGCGGCCACGATGCCGCCGAGGATCGCCGCGGTCGCGAGATAGGCGGCGGCGACGTAGAGGGCGTAGGGATCGCTCATGCCGGGGCTCCCTCGGCGGTGGCGGGCGCGGGCCCCTCGGCCAGCGCGCGGGTGCGCAGTGCACGGGCGCGGCGGCGGCGGATCTCGGTGCGCGTGCGTGTCAGCAGGAGGGCCAGGAACAGCACGTAGAAGGCGGCCATCATGAAGTAGAGCGGGTCGCGATAGGCATCGTCGACGCGCTGCCCCTCGGCCACCGAGAGCGAGGCGCCCTGGTGCAGCGTCGCCCAGAAGACGACGGCATAGCGGGCGAGGACCGAGAAGACGACGCCGGTGAGGCAGAGGACGGCGGTGAGGTCGGCCGCCTTGTCCGGGTCGTCGATCGCGGCCCAGAGCGCCATGTAGCCGAGATAGAAGAAGAACATGATCAGCACGGCCGTCAGCCGCGCGTCCCAGACCCACCAGGTGCCCCACATCGGCTGGCCCCAGACCGCGCCCGTCACCAGCGCCACGGCGGTGAAGGCGGCGCCGATCGGGGCGGCGGCCTTGGCGATCAGGAAGCTCACGTGGTGGCGGCGGACCAGTCCGATGGCCGAGGCGACGGCCATGAGGAAGTAGGTGTTGATCGCGAGCAGCGCCGCGGGGACGTGGATGAAGAGGATCAGGACCGTCGAGCCCTGCTGGTAGTCGGGCGGGGCCGAGAGCGACCAGACGAGGCCGACGGCGAGCATCGCCCCGGCCAGCCACCAGAGCGGCGCCACGACGTGGCCGGACAGCCGCATGAACGCGGCGGGGTTCGCATAGCGCCAGATCGACATGATCCACAGCTAGCGAGGCGCCCGTGGCGGGACAATAGGCAACTCGCCGCGGCGGGGTGCTGCCCGGTACTCGCATGTCCGGACGCGGGTCAGCCGGCGGTTTTTCGGCCGTCGACACGTCATGGCGACCGAAGATGCTCCCGCGTCACGTGCCGCTGCGCCGGAGTGCGAGAGGGCGACCCGCGACCTTGCGCTCTGGTCGTCGGGCGGCCGCTGTGGTCGCGAGCCTTGCCGCGCTCACGATCGGCGATCCGGCAGCGCCGCGCAGCAACCGGGAGACACGCCGGAACGTCCTGCCGCGGCCCTGTGCCGGCGCGGGCAGTGTCGCCTGCGACGATACCACCGGCCGGCTGAGCGTCGTCACTCCGCACGGGTCGTCCCCGGCGCCGCCGACGGCGGGCGACGATCCGTGGCGGGGTACGGTCGCCCGGCACCAACCGTTCACGCGGCGGTCGCGGCGCCGCGAGTGCTGGGCGTGGCGCTCGGCCCGATGGCGCTGGTCGCCCGGCGGCGCGCGGCCTGAACGCTCAGCGGAGCGTGATGCGCAGCGCGGCGGCGGCGGCCAGCGGCGCGACGAGGGCGGCAAAGGCGCTGAGGAGCGCCGTGATCGCCAGCGTCGCGCCCCAGGGCAGCGCCAGCGTCGCGTTCTCGACCGTGCGCGCGCCGAAGACGAGCGTCGGGACATAGAGCGGCAGGACCAGCACCGAGACCAGCAGCCCGCCGCGCCGGATCCCGGCGGTCAGCGCCGCGCCGATCGCGCCGACGAGGCTGAGCGCCGGCGTGCCGGCCAGCATCGCGGCGCACATCGCGGGCACGGCCGCGACGGGCAGGTTCAGCATCAGCGCCAGCAGGGGGGCGGCGGCGACCATCGGCAGGCCGGTGGTCAGCCAGTGGGCGGTGGCCTTGGCGAGGACCACGAGTTCGAGGGGCGCATCGGCGAGCATGAGCTGCTCGGCCGTGCCGTCCTCGACATCGGCCTGGAACAGGCGGTCGAGCGAGAGGAGCGCGGCCAAGAGCGCCGCCACCCAGACCGTGCCGGCGGCGATGCGCGACAGCGTCTCGGTCTCGCGCCCGACGCCGAGCGGGATCAGCACGACGGCGAGCACGAAGAAGGCGAGGCCGACCGCGCCCCCGCCGCCGAGCTTGAGCGCCAGCGCGAGGTCGCGCGCGACGATGGCGGCGAAGGTGCGTCTCACCAGCCGCCCTCGAGGAACGGGTCGCGGTCGTCGCCCGGCGCCGGGACGGGCGCGCCGGCGGTGGGGGCGAGGGTGAGCGCGCGCGCGCGGGCGAGGCCGAGGTCGAGATGGGTGGCGATGACGGCGATGCCCCCGGCCGCGCAATGGGCATCGACGAGCGCGCTGACCGCGGCGGCCGAGGCGGTGTCGAGCGAGGCGGTGGGCTCGTCCATCAGCCAGACGGCGCGCTCGGCGAGGACGAGGCGGGCGAGGCCGAGGCGGCGGCGCTGGCCGGCCGAGCACTCGCCCGCGGGGCGCGCGGCCAGGGGGCCGAGGGCGAAGCGGTCGAGCGCGGCCGCGACGGCGCTCTCGCGCGCGGCGCCGTCGCGACCGGCGAGCGCGGCCCAGAGGGCGAGGTTCTCGGCCACGCCGAGCGCGGGCTTTACCGCGTCGAGATGGCCGGCATAGGCGAGGCGGGGCTGCAGCGCGTCGCGCCCGCCGAGGGGGCCGTCGGCGGTCTCGAGCCGGATCTCCCCGGCGGAGGGCGGCAGGAAGCCCGCGATCACGCGCATCAGCGTCGACTTGCCCGCGCCGTTGGGGCCGGTGACGACCAGTGCCTCGCCCGCGGCGACGCGGGCCGAGACGCCGGACAGCACCGTCCGGGCGCCACGCCGTGCCGCGATGGTGTCGATCACCAGCTCCATGCGCCCCTCGCTAGCCGAGTTTGCGGGGCGGGCAAAGCGGGGTGGGCAGGGCGGGGTGGGCAGGGCGGGGTGGGCAGGGCGGGGTGGGCAGGGCGGGGTGGGCAGGGCGGGGTGGGCAAGCCGGGG
>JBCBPG010000634.1:0-3177 GCA_039820865.1 Pseudomonadota bacterium | reverse complement strand
TTGGTGCCGCCACCCGTGACGCCCATGTTGCCGAGCGCGAGCTGCAGCACGCAGTAGGCGCGGGTGTTGTTGTTGCCGTTGGTGTGCTGCGTGCCGCCCATGCACCAGATCACGGTGCCCGGCTTGCTCTGCGCCATGGTGCGCGCGACGCGCTCGAGCTGCGAGCCCGGGGTGCCGGTGACGCGCTCGACCTCTTCCGGGGTCCACTTGGCGACCTCGGCCTTGATCTGGTCCATGCCCCAGACGCGGGTGCGGATGAACTCCTTGTCCTCCCACCCGTTCTCGAACACGTGCCACAGGATGCCCCAGATCAGCGCGACGTCCGAACCCGGACGGAAGCGCACATACTCGTCGGCATGCGCGGCCGTGCGCGTGAAGCGCGGGTCGCAGACGATCAGCGGCGCGTTGTTCTGCTCCTTGGCGCGGAGCACGTGCAGCAGCGACACCGGGTGCGCCTCGGCGGGGTTGCCGCCGATGATGAAGATCGCGCGCGAATTGTGGATGTCGTTGTAGCTGTTCGTCATCGCGCCGTAGCCCCAGGTGTTGGCAACACCCGCGACCGTGGTCGAGTGACAGATACGCGCCTGGTGGTCGACGTTGTTCGTGCCCCAGTAGGCGGCGAACTTGCGGAAGAGATAGGCCTGCTCGTTCGAGTGCTTGGCCGAGCCGAGCCAGTAGACGCTGTCAGGCCCGCTCTCCTCGCGGATCTTGAGCATGCCGTCGCCGATCTCGTTGATCGCGTCGTCCCAGCTCATCCGCTTCCACTCGCCACCCTCGAGCTTCATCGGGTACTTCAGCCGACGCTCGCCATGGGTGATCTCGCGGACCGACGCGCCCTTGGCGCAGTGGGCGCCCAGGTTGAAGGGGCTGTCCCAGCCGGGCTCCTGGCCCGTCCAGACCCCGCCCTGCACCTCGGCAAGCACGGTGCAGCCGACCGAGCAGTGGGTGCAGACGGTCTTCTTGATCTCGACCGCGCCCGAGCCCACCGCCGCTTCGGCGCGGGTCACGGTGCCGCCCGTGGCGGCGATGGCGGCCAGACCGCCGATGGCGAGGCCCGAGCCGCGCAGGAACGCGCGCCGGTCCACCTTGCTCTCGGCAACCTGGTTGAGGATCGAGCCGGTGCGGGGGCGTCGCGCAACCCCGTCGGTCTTCTTCCTGAGCATTATCGTTGTCTCCCTGTCGACCCGGCCGGGCCGTCACTGCCACGCGAGGGGGGGCTGAAGGGCGTCACGCAACCGACCGCCCCGTCCCCGCGGGGCGGATGACGGTCAGAAGCGGGCGCTCTCCAGATACTTCTCGACGTGCGCGGTCTTCCGCAGACCCTCGCCCGCAGCCTCCACCGTCGCCTGGGCGGGGGTGCCGGTGACCATCACCGTCGCCGCCGCCGGCACGCCGAGGCCCGCGAGCTGGAGCAGGTCGCGCCGGCTCGTGCTGTTGGTCGTCTCGCTCATCGCGTCTCTCTCCACGTTGGGGCGGCGTCCCGCCCGGCTTCCCGCCCGCCCCTTGCCCGGGGCGTGGTCGCTTGGGCGCCCGAGGCGCCATGAACCCGGGGCGCGACGGCCCGGGGCTGTCATTCCACGCCTCAGCCGCCGAGGCGGAAGGCCTCGCGCTCGATCCCCATGAAGACGCTGCCGACCTGGCCCACCGGTGCGTAGAACACCGACTGCCTGGCCGCCGCGAGATCGTCGAAGAAGGGTCCGGCCCAGGGGGCGAGATGGGCGAAGTAGAAGTCCTTCTGCGTCTCCAGGCTCGCCGGCTCGCCGAAGCGGCCGCGAATGAGCCCCGCCATCATCTCGCAGAGCGAGGCCATGTTGTCCTCGGGCTCGTAGACGTTCGGCGCGCGCGTGATCATCAGCCGCCCCATGTCGGCGCGCAGCACCGCCAGCGGCTTCTCGTGCAGGAACCCGGTCATGTAGTAGCTGCCGAAGGGCAGCAGCTCGCCGCGTCCCAGGCCGATGAAGAGCGCGTTGAACTCGCGCTCGGCCGCCTGCTCGGTCGTGGCGCGGGCGACGCGCGACAGGGCGCCGATGCCCTGCCCCAACGCCGTCTCGTCGCCGGACAGCCCGGACACCTGGTCGATCAGCGCCCGCGACGGCGGACGCGCCAGCAGCGCACTCAGAAGGTCGTAGAGATCCGCGCGCAGCGCGTCCTCTTCAGCGATCGAGCCGGTAGTCACGGGCTGTGCCAAGCCTTCCCTCCCAGGCCGGCCTTCACGGCCGGTCTCTGTTTTGAAATTGTTTGGCGGATTTTCGACAGGTGGTCAATCACACCACGTCATCTTGCCGCGCCATATCCCGTCGAACCCGCCGCATTCCGCGACCGATCGTTCATTCCGGGACGATCGAGACGAAACGAATGCGCGGCCGGGCGGTGGCCACGGGCCGCGACGCGCTGGCGAGCGATCTGGACGCGGCCTCGGGCCCGCCGTCGCCCGCCTCGGTCGCGGACGGCTCCGCGGCCATCTCGGCGCCGTCCTCGCGGGTCGCGTTCTCGCCGGTATCCGCTTCGCGGGTCGCGGCGGCCCTGGCCTCGGCATCGGCCCTCGCCTCGGCCTCGGCATCGGCCGCCGCCTTGCGCGCGGCCAGCTCCTCGGGATCGGGCGAGAAGCCGCGGCCGAGCTGGAAGCCCGTCTGGATGTTCGTCACCGCCAGCGCCGCGTCGGTGAAGTCCTGGCCATAGTCGACCAGCTCGTCGAGATTGGCGAGCGCCGGGTCCGAGAGCCAGAGCCGCCGGAGCGCCCTGCGCCGCAGATGTTCCGGCACGGCGCGGGCCATGAAGGCGCTGAAGTCATCGCCCGCCTTCAGTTCTGCCGGATCAGGCAGGCCCAGTTCCTCAAGGATCTCGGCATCGGTCTTTTCCGGGGCCTGCCGGGGGGTCTCCGCGGGTACGACCTCGACCGTCCCGGCGACCGGCGCCGGTTCGCCCTCGCGCTTCAGCCGCGACCAGCGGCCGAGGAACCCCTCGTCCCGCTCCACGCTCAATGCATCGTCTCCCCGCCGGTACCGCCACCCGCGCCGCCGCCCGTGCCGCCCTCTTCCTCGGGGTCTTCCGGGGCGCTGCCCCCCTGCCCCAGCGCCTCGCGCCGCCGTGAGGGGCTGCCGAACACGTCGCTCGCGCCCGTGACGCGCACGTCGCCGCGCCCGTCCTCGGCCGCCATCTCGACCCGGTCGCGCCGGC